>JAYUUH010000556.1:0-2686 GCA_043754745.1 Lysobacter sp. | reverse complement strand
GCAGCGTGCGATGAAGCTGCAGAAAAAGGCCGCGACCGTCGGCTTCGACTGGCCCGGCCCCGCACCGGTGATCGAAAAGCTGAAGGAGGAACTCGAGGAAGTGCGCGTCGAATTCGATGCGCTCGCGGCCGCGCCGCACAGCCTCGACGTCCGCGACCGGCTGGAGGACGAACTCGGCGATCTGCTGTTCGTCGCCGCCAATCTCGCCCGTCACGCGAAGGTCGATCCGGGCGCCGCGCTGCGCCGCGCCAACCATAAATTCGAGCGTCGCTTCCGGGCGATGGAAACCATGGCTGCGGCCGACGGCGTGCGCTTGGCCGATCTTCCGCTGCCGGCGCAGGACGCGTACTGGAACCGCGCCAAGGCCGCCGAGTCGAAGGCAGCGGATCCGGCCAGCGAAGGGGTCGACGCATGAAGTGTCATCGCCACCACGAACGCGATGCCGTCGGCGTCTGCGCGGCCTGCGGCAAAGGCCTGTGTGCGGAGCCATGCGCGCACGACGGCGATTTGGGGCTGCACTGCGACGGGACTTGCGCCCGCCGCCTGCGGACCCGCGAACGCGCAAGCGCAAGCGCTTCGACGTCGGTCGCCTGGGGGTGGTCGACGCTGCTGGTGGCGCTGGGCGCGGTGCTGTTGTACTACGGTTACCGCTATTCGGAATGGACGATGAGTGTGCCGAATCTGCTCGGCATGCTGTTCCTCTGGTACGGTGTGGTCCTGCTGTTGCAGCGTGCGGCGAACCGCACGGACAAGTCCTGATCGGAGACGCCCATGGCCGGTTATTCGAGCTTCCGCGAGTTCTATCCGTTCTACCTCGGCGAGCATCGCGACCCCACTTGCCGCCGACTGCATTTCGTCGGCACGTCCGCGGCCCTCGGCTGCATCGTCGCTGCGATCATCCACGACAACGCCTGGTGGTTCTTGGGGGCGCTGCTGTGCGGCTACGCGTTCGCATGGGTCGGGCATTTCTTCTTCGAGAAGAATCGCCCAGCGACGTTCAAGCATCCGTTCTATTCGTTCCTCGGCGATTGGGTGATGTACAAGGACATCCTGATCGGCAAAATCAAATTCTGATCGCCGATCGTTATCGCAAGCCGCGCGCGCGGCTTCGATGTCGTCGCAGGTCAGATGCTGCCTGGGCGGGCAAGATCAAATGCTGATCATCCGACCTGTAGAGCGGGTTTCAGCCCCCTGCTCTCTATCGGACATCAACGATGCGACCGATCAAAGCAGCGGGCTGAAGCCCGCGCTACATGATACGTCGACCGTCACCCCACGAAGATCAGCCACGCCGCCAACACGATCATGCCGAATCCGGTCCAGTGGTTCCATTCCAGCGGCTGTTCGAGAAGCCACGCCGAGAAGCCGGCGAACACGACCAGCGCGATCACTTCCTGCATGCCCTTGAGCTGCGGCGCGAAATAGATGGCATTGCCCATGCGATCGGCCGGCACGATCAGCCTTGCTTCAAAGCAGGATGCACTGCTTCAAAGCAGGATGCACTCGAACAAAGCGATGCCCCAGCTCACCGCGACCGCGGTTCAGCGCCGCACTTTTGTGCTTCAGATGCCCGTATCAGGCGAAGGTCATGAAGATGTTCGAGAACATCGGCATGACGATGGGAGCGAGGCGTTTGAGGAAGACCGGCATGGCGGCGGCGTCTGGAAAGATCATGCGATGATGCGGTGCGGTGCGCCTGTCCGCCGAGACCGCGTCCGCTCCCCGGGAACAGTCCTTCGCACATCAAGGTCAACCGGGGTCGCCCGCAAGCATTCAATTCCTTTCAATTTGCGATCTCTAGAGCTCCCATGCCCGCATCCCGCAAGCCGCGCGTTCCCCGTTTCGTCGTCGTTCTGATCGTGCTGGCGATCGCCGCTGCGGCGATCTGGTTCTGGAAAGGCCGCGGCGCCGGTGGCGACGAACAGAAGTTCCGCACCGCGGCGGTGGAGCAGGGCGACATCCGGGTGGCGATTTCGGCCACCGGCACGCTCAGCGCGCTGTCGACCGTGGACGTGGGCAGCGAGGTGTCCGGCAAGGTCGAGGAAGTCCTGGTCGATTTCAACGATGAGGTGACCAAGGGCCAGATCATCGCCCGCATCGATCCCAGCACCTTCGAGACTCAGATCGAGCAGGGCGACGCCACCATCGCCAATGCCCGCGCCGGCCTGCAGACCGCCCAGGCGGGGCTGCGCAACGCCGAACTCGATTACGCCCGCAAGGCGAAGCTGGTGGAACAGAAACTTATCGCCCGGGGCGATTTGGACCTGGCCCAGTCCGCGCGCGACCAGGCGCGGGCGCAGGTGGTCTCGGCCCAAGCCCAGATCCGCCAACAGCAGGCTTCGACGCAGAATTTCCGCCTCAACCTCGGCCGCACCGTGATCCGTTCGCCGGTCGACGGCGTGGTGCTGTTGCGCTCGGTCGAACCGGGCCAGACCGTCGCCGCCAGCCTGCAGGCACCGGTGCTGTTCAAGATCGCCGAGGATCTGGTGCGCATGGAAATCGTGCTGGCGGTGGACGAGTCCGATATCGGACAAGTGAAGCAGGGCCAGTCGGTGAGTTTCACCGTGGACGCCTTCCCCGACCGCCAGTTCCGCGGCACGGTCAGCCAGGTCCGGCTGTCGGCCACCAACACGAACAACGTGATCACCTATCCGGTGGTGGTCTCGGTCGACAACAGCGACCAGGT
>JAYUUH010000555.1:0-2686 GCA_043754745.1 Lysobacter sp. | reverse complement strand
AAAACGTCGCTGGCGACTTCGGCTTCAATCCGGCGGTGTCGCGCAACACCAGCGTCGATATCCGCTATCTGCTGTGGCAGTTGAAGGACGTGACGCATGCAGACGGCCTGTTGCGCGAGCTGGGCACCGGCGTGGAGTGACGCGATATGATCGCTCCGGTACCGCCCGGCAGTCGTCCGGGCAGCTTCGGAACGGGTTCCGGCGGCATCGAGTCGACACCATGGACCGGTGATGTGCGTACAGGGCCGATGGACCGGCCGATCGCTGCTTCCGCAGGCGTTCTACCGGTTTCATGCAGCACTGCACGGGCAACGACGCTATGAACCTCACCGATCTGATCAATCGGCGCGCATCGGTGGAAAAACCCGAGTTGGAGGCGCTCGCGGCGGCGCTTTGGCCGAAGCTCGAACGGCTCGCCGCGCACCAGCTGCAGGGTCGCCGAGGCTTGACCCTGCAGGCCTCGGACCTCGCGCAGGACGCCTATATCGCGCTGATGCACGAGTTTCCTGGGCGATTCAACAATCGCGAGCATTTCTACGCGTTGGCGGCGCGGATCGTGCGCAACATCGTGGTCGACTACATGCGCCGGCGCAGCGCCGACAAGCGCGGCAGCGGCCTGCCGTTCGAGCGTCTGGAGAAGATCGAGAACGAAGTGGCGGCGCCGATCGACGACACGGTGGACTGGATCGCGGTGGACGCGGCGCTCACGGTGCTGTCGCAGCACCACGACAGCGCCGCGCAGGTGGTCGAACTCAAATTCTTCGCCGGGCTGACCAACGAACAGATCGCAGAAGCGATGGGGCTGTCGCGCGCGACCGTGATCCGTCATTACCGTTACGCGCGCGCGTGGCTGATCGACCACTTCGGCGCGGAGCCAGCTGCGAATGGTTGAAGACGCCAAGGACGACGACGGGCAAGGAAACGCAGGTCAGGACAGCGCCATCGACGAAGCGCGGCTCTTCGAAACCCTGTGCGAACTGGCGTCCGAGGCGCAGGCGCAGCGGTTGATCGAACTCGACCGGACCCATCCGGAGCTGTCGTCGCGACTGCGACGCCTGCTGGCGATCGACGAGGCTTACGGCACCCACACTGCGCGCAGCGTGCTGGCCACGGAGCTGCCGGATCCGCTCGGCGACGTCAGCGACATCGGCGCGTTCCGGCTGGTGCGCCAGATCGGCCGCGGCGGCATGGGCGTGGTGTACCTGGCCGAACGCCGCAGCGACTTCGAGCAGCAGGTCGCGATCAAGATCATGCCGCGCTTCGCCATCGACGACGCCAGCCGCGAACGCTTCGCGCAGGAGCGCAGAATCTTGGCGCAACTGCGGCATCCGAACATCTGCAGCATCCTCGACGGCGGCGAACTGACCGACGGCACGCCGTGGCTGGCGATGGCGTACGTGCCCGGCGAAAGCCTGTGCGCATGGTGCGAACGCCATCGCAGTGACGCGCGCGAGCGGATCGCGCTGTTCCTGCAGTTGTGCGACGCGGTGCAGTACGCGCACCGCAATCTGGTGATCCATCGCGACCTGAAGGACAGCAATGTCATGCTCGACGAGCACGGGGCGGTGAAACTGCTGGATTTCGGGATCGCCAAGTCGCTGGCGGCGATGGCCGATGCGGGTCATACCGCGCTGCAGGATCGTTTCTTCTCGCCGATGACCGCCGCGCCCGAGCAACTGCGCGGCGAGCGCGCCACCGTGGCTGTCGACGTCTACGCGCTGGGCGCGCTGCTGCATCAACTGCTGTGCGGCGTGCTGCCGTTCGAGCGACCGCAGTGCGATCCCACCGAACTGCAGCGCGCGATCCTGGACACCGTGCCGCCGCGGATGAGCGACGTGCTGGCGCGCGAGCGCGCCGCCCGGCCCGCGATGAACGCCGACGCCGCACCGCCGCCGATCGGTCCGCTAGCGCTGCGCGGCGAACTGGATGCGATCGTGGCGCACTGCCTGCGCAAGGACGCGTCCGAACGCTACGCCGAGGTCGGCGATCTGGCCCGCGATCTGCGCGCCTGGCTGTCCGGCCATCCGATCTCGATTTCGCGCAACGACCGGCTGTACCGGTTCGGAAAGTTCCTGCGTCGCAACCGGGTCGGCGCGACCTTGGGCGCATTGACGGCCGGCAGCGTGTTGATGGCGCTTGCGGTGACGCTTTGGCAGGCCTCCGAACTGCGCGCCCAGCGCGACGCGGCGCAGCAGGCGCGGACACGCTCGGAGAGCGACCGCGATCGCGCCCGCGCCGTCGCCGCGTTCATGCGCGGAACGTTCGAACAGGCCGATCCCGGCAACGCATCGGCGGGCGGCCTGCTGGCGCGGGAACTGATCGAACAGGGCAAGCGCAGGCTCGGCGAACTGGACGGACAGCAGGACGTGCAGGCCGAACAGGCCCTGCTGCTGGCCGAGATCGACGCCGGCCTGGGCCTGCTGCGCGAAAGCGACGCGACCTTCCGCGCGCATGCGCCGGCGATCGAAGCGCTGTCCGCGGTCGACCCGGACGTGCGCTGGCGCGCGCACCTGCTGCGGTTCTCCAACCGGCGCGAACTCGAGGCCGACGGTCCGCAGCTGGACGCCGAACTCGAGGCCTTGAAGCGGCTAGCCGCCACCCCGGAAGCGCACGTGCAGGCGGCGCGCCAGGAAGAACGTCTCGCCGCGCGCCGCTCGCGGTTCGGCCGCGCCGCGGAGATCCTGGA
>JAYUUH010000554.1:0-7945 GCA_043754745.1 Lysobacter sp. | reverse complement strand
GAGCAGCATAAAAGTTGCCGAAGCCGCCAAAGTTATTGAGAACACCCAGCGCGATGTAAACATTGCGCTGATCAACGAACTGGCGCTGATTTTTCATCGCCTCGGCATCGATACCCATGAAGTGCTGGCCGCATCGGGCACCAAATGGAACTTCCTGCCGTTCAAGCCCGGCCTGGTCGGCGGCCACTGCATCGGCGTGGATCCCTACTACCTCACCCACAAGGCGCAGCAGATCGGTTACCACCCCGACGTGATCCTCGCCGGCCGCCGCATTAACGACGGCATGGGCCCGCACGTGGCCCAGTGCGTGGTGAAGCTGATGGCCCAGCGCGGCCTGCCCACCGCCGGCGCGCGCATCCTTGTGCTCGGTCTGGCGTTCAAGGAGAACTGCCCCGACCTGCGCAACACCCGGGTCGTCGATATCCTCGCCGAACTGCGCAACTACAGTGCCGAGGTCGATGTGCACGATCCGTGGGTCGACGCCGCCCTCGCCCATGAGGAATACGGCATCAACATGACCGCGCAGCCGCAGCCCGGCGCCTACGACGCGGTGATCCTCGCGGTCTCGCATCGCGAGTTCGCCGCACTGGGCGCCGAAGGCATCCGCAGCTTCGGCAAACCGGGCAGCGTGCTGTTCGACGTGAAGGCGGTGCTGCCGCGGGATGCGGTGGACGGCAGACTCTGACGACGATGGCCTGGCCGTTCGACAACGAAGCGCAGCTCGACGAATGGGCGGACCAGTTCATCGAGGAACACAGCAAACCGCTTCCCGATGACCCGGCGGAGCTGGAGGCCTATTTCAAGGCAAAGGCCGAATCCGAATCCGAATCCGAATCCGGGAACGACGATATCGAGGCGCTGCTCTCGAATCCCGACATTTTCGGCATCCATCGCGGCCATGAAGAGGCGGTCTGGGGCTTCATCCTGAAAGTCGTCGAACGCCGCCCGCCGGAACAGGTATTGGGCTATCTCGCGGCAAGCCTGCTCGAGGATCTGATCGCACTGCGAGGTGAAGCGTTCATCGACCGCATCGAAACCGAGGCCCGTTCAAGCCAACTCTTTCGCCGGACATTGCATGGCGTATGGCAGAACAGTACCGCGCCCGACCTGTGGGCCCGGGTGGAACTTGCCCGCGGTCCGGCGCCGCAGCCGATGTCCTGATCCGCTGGATTCGCCACTCCCTCGGCGGGACAATACCGACCCGCGTTCCCGTATCGCACAGGCGACCTCCATGCGCATCCTCGTCACCGGCGCCGCCGGCTTCATCGGCTCCACCCTCAGCCACCGCCTGCTGGCGCGCCGCGACGAAGTGCTGGGCTACGACAATCTCAACGATTACTACGATCCGGCGCTGAAGGACGCGCGCCTCGCGCTGCTGACGCCCAGGCCGGGCTTCTCGTTCGTCAAAGGCTCGCTGGAAGACCGCGCGACGCTGGAAGCCGCCTTCGACCGTTTCAAGCCCGAGCGCGTGGTCAATCTCGCCGCGCAGGCCGGCGTGCGCTATTCGCTGGAGAACCCGCACGCCTACATCGACAGCAACATCGTCGGCTTCCTCAACGTGCTGGAAGCCTGTCGCCATCGCGGCATCGAACATCTGGTCTACGCCTCGTCCAGTTCGGTGTATGGCTCGAACCGCAAACTGCCGTTCGCGGTGGAAGACAGCGTCGACCATCCGGTCAGCCTCTACGCCGCCAGCAAGAAAGCCAACGAGCTGATGGCGCACACCTACAGCCATCTTTTCAACCTGCCCACCACCGGCCTTCGCTTCTTCACCGTGTACGGCCCGTGGGGCCGCCCGGACATGGCGCTGTTCCTGTTCACCCGCAAGATCCTCGCCGGCGAACCCATCGACGTGTTCAACCACGGCAAGCACAGCCGCGACTTCACCTACATCGACGACATCGTCGACGGCGTGATCCGCAGCCTCGACCACGTGCCGGGCCCCGACCCGACCCACGACCCGCTCAACCCCAGCCCGGCCACCTCGTCAGCGCCCTATCGCGTCTACAACATCGGCAACAACAGCCCGGTCGAACTGCTGCGCTACATCGAAGTGCTGGAAGACTGCCTCGGCCGCAAAGCCGAAAAGAACCTGCTACCGCTGCAGCCCGGCGACGTGCCCGATACCTACGCCGACATCAGCGCCCTCGCGCGCGACACCGGGTATGCGCCGACCACGCCGGTGGAAGTGGGAGTGAAGAAGTTCGTGGAGTGGTATCGCGGGTTCTACAATGCCTGAGAACATCCTGTCCGCGTGAAACTCGCACAATCCGCCGAGCCTGAAAATTCACCCTGCGCAAGGAAATCATTGATGGTACCGATGGGCAAAAATAATTTTCGAATTCTGCGTACCGCGTTTTTCGGCCTGACCATCGGCCTTTCAATCAGCGGTTGTGACCGGAAACCAAGCGCGATTCCGGAGTTTTCCGATCGCAACCAGTACGAGAAAATCTTTGCCGAAATCGATCGCGCGGAAGCGGAAAAAGACCCCATCCAACGCTGTTTGATTTACCCCTCGCCTCCTCACCTGGACTGGTCGCCGGCACTGATCGACGCACTTTGTCGCGACAAATTCACGGGAGGGTCGTTCGCCGCCGAACTCAAACCGATGATCGACGCGCGCGAATGGAAAAAACTGGATGCGCATTTTGCCGGCTTCCTCAAACGTCATTACTCGGGAGAAGATCCGGAATATCGCATCTATCGTTCATTCCCGCTAATCAGCTGGAAAAGCGATGCCGACGCCGAGCGCTACACGTCGCGCTGGCTCAAGGGCGCTCCTATGAGTCCCTACGCAAACACAGCGCGCGCGAAGATCCTGATGAGCAAAGCGTGGGAGATCCGGGGCTCAGATTTCGCCAGGAACGTCCCACCCGAACGCATGCGTCAGGCAATGAACCTGGCGCGGCAGGCCAGCGTGCTGTTGAGCCGTGCGATCAAACAGGAACCCAGACTGCTGCCTGCGTACGACATCATGATGGAGGCCTACGCTCTCGGCGGACAACCTGAAATGATGCGACGCGCGCTCCGAGCCGCGCTGAATCAGTCCCCAAGCAGCTACTACGTACGTTCGACCGCCTCGGCTTACATGAGTCAGTTCTGGGGCGGGACTCTGGAAGAACAGGACGCGATGGTGGAGGATGCACGACCTCATTTCGCAGAGAACCCTCGGCTGAGGATGCTTACGCCGTATCGCGAGGTCGAGAAAAGCCGACGGTTCCACGTCGAAAAGGATTATCGCAGGGCGCTACCATTGCTTCGCCAAGCGCTCAAAACCGGACCTTCCTATGAGTCGCTCGCCCGCGCCGAACAGAGCGCATCGAAGCTCGGCCATAACGTCGAAAGTCTGCTCTATCTCTCGCAGAATATCCGTTTCGAACGTGCGCCCGGCGATGAGCTGATGCTTCGCGCCAAGCTCTGGGAGTCGAACGGCGACTATGCTCGCGCCCTTCGCGACCTGCGCGCCGCTGTCGAGCTCTATCCCAACGACCAGAAAACCGCACAGAAACTCGCTGAAGCGGAGAAACGCGCACAGGCGGCATCCAAAAAGAAGCGCTGATCTGTTGCTGCGCGCGCCCGGCAGACCGTTGGACTGTCGGCTTGGCGCTGTGCATTTCTGGGGCGGACCGGAACCACCATGAAACACGTTTACGATATCGCCGTCGGAGCGGATCGCTCACCCCGGCGCAGCACCAACAATCCGAACAACGTGGCCGTGCAATACATGCTGACCGAATACATCGCGGCCGGCAGCGCAAGCTGGAAATCGTTCAACACCGCCAGCGCGATGAAGATGGCCAAGGTCGAATTGTGGATGCCGATCTCGAAGGAAATGGCGGTCGCCATCGATTTGTCGAGGCCCGTTGCGCGCGACAGGTAGTAGCCGGCAAACAGACTCAGTACGTTGAAACCTACGACCACGGGGCCGATGACGGCGAAGCTTTCCGTCAGCGACGACCATTCCTTGGCGATGGCGCCCACCGCCACGACCGCCAATACAAGCGCGCTGAAGATCTTCATGGGCTTTTCGGCCCGCATCGCGAACGCCGGCTTCCAGCGATGCACGGCCATGCCGATCAACACCGGCACCAGCACGATGACGATCACTTCCATCACCTTGCCGAATTGCAGTGGCACCACCTGCCCGGTATCCGCGAAATGCTGGATGGCCCAATTGCTGATCAGCGGCAAGGTAACGATGGACAACACGGTATTGATGGCGGTGAGCGAAATGTTCATCGCCACGTTACCGCCGAACAGATGGCTGAACAGATTCGCCGAAATGCCGCCGGGTGAAGCGGCCAGCAGCATCATGCCGACCGCGAACAGCGGCGGCACATCGAACGCCACGATCAGCAGGAAACACAGCGCCGGCAGCACGACGACCTGCAGCAACAGCGCGACCGCCACCGCCTTGGGATGCTTGAGCAGACGCGTGAAGTCCCGGGTGGTCAACGACAGCCCCAGGCCGAACATGACCAACGCCAGCGCCGCCACCAGAAGCTGCGTCACCAGCAGCGAACCGCTCATGAGCGGTAATCCGCACCGGGGCCGCTTTCGGCACGATCCAGCTTGCGCAGCAGCGACGGCCAGACGAAGCCGCCGCCCATGCCCCCGGTCTGCACGCGCATGGATTCCGCCACGCCCTGGATGATCCTCGGATCGACAGCGATCGTTTCGCCCCCGGCCTGCGCATCGATCTGGATGCGGCACGCATTCTCGAAGGTGTACATGGCCAGGAACGCATCGGCGATCGTGGCGCCGACCACCAGCAAACCGTGGTTGCGCAGCATCAAAAAACTGGCCTGCCCGAGGTCGGCCTGCAGGCGCGGTTTTTCATCGTCGCGGAACGCCACGCCTTCGTAATCGTGATACGCCAACGACGCCAGCACGAAAGTCGCCTGCTGGCTTATCGGCAATACGCCGCATTTCTGCGCACTGACGGCGACGCCCGCACGCGTGTGGGTATGCAGCACGCAACCTGCGTCCGCGCGCGCCTCGTGCACCGCGCTGTGGATCACGAAACCGGCGGGATTCACCGGAAAAGGCGAATCGATGACCTTGTTGCACAGCGCATCCACCTTCACCAGGCTGGACGCGGTGATCTCGTGGAACATGAGGCCGTAGGGATTGATCAGAAAATGATGCTGCCCCGCTCCCGACACCGATTCGGGCAATCTTGCGCTGATATGGGTGAAGACCAGATCGCTCCCGCCGTACAGCGCGGCCAGGCGGTAACAGGCGGCCAGGTCGCAACGCAATCGCCATTCCTCGGCGTCGACGACGTCCTTGAGCGATGGAATCTGCATGTTGCCTCCAGCCTGTCCGACCGCATGACGAGGGACTCGATCGAACGCACACTACGACGAATGGCGATCGACTGGAAGTGCGGCGACCCGTGCACGCCTCGCTTCCACAGGAACCTCAACGCAAGGCGGGTTGCATCGCATGGCGCGCTCGACATTCCACACGGGCCGGCGTTGTCGCCGCGCTACAGCAGATGCCGCAGCGCCGGCAGATATTTTTCGGCCGAACCGGTATTCACCGCAACGACGCGCTGGCCGCGTTGGAGCAGCCCGCGATCGAGCAACTGCGGAATCGCGGCGAGGCATGCCGCGCCCTCGGGCGAGATCCACCAGCGTTTGTCGCGCCACACGCGCTGCAGTTCGGCGGCGGTATCCGCTTCGCTGACCGCGACCGCGGCGCCGCCGCTCGCGCGGATGATCTGCAGCACCTTGAAATGACCGACGCCGCCAGGCACGTTCAAACCGAAGCTGATCGTGTTGCCGGCAACGACAACGTCGGTATCGTCTGCGCCCGCATCGAACGCATTCACCAGGGGTGGCGTGGCTTCGCTCTGCACGCACAGCATCCGCGGGCGGCGATGGTCGATCAGACCCAGCGCCTCGAGTTCGTCCCACGCCTTCCACATGCCGAGCACGCCGGTGCCGCCGCCGGTGGGATAGATCACCGCGTCGGGCAACGACCAGCGCGTCTGGCCGGGCATGGGCTCGGCCAGCTCCAGGCCCAGCGATTTCTTGCCCTCGATGCGCCAGCCGGGCTCCTGGAAGGTGGCGACCGAAAAATACCCCCGCGGAATGTAGTGTTCCTTGAGATAAGCGCCGGCCTCGCGGATGGTCGGGCCGATCAGTTCGAGCTTGACCTGCTCCGGATAGCGCTTGGCCGCGGCGGCGACGTTGCCGAGGATCGGCATCGGCGTGTCGTCGGGCATCGCCACCACCACCGACAGGCCGCCCGCCAGCGCGTAGCGTGTCAGCGAATCGCCGGCATTGCCCTGCGTCGGCACCGCCAGTTTCGTCAGGCCGAGCCGGCGCGCCTGCGCCGCTACCATCGCCATGCCGCGATCCTTGAAACTCTGGGTCGGATTGGCGCCGTAACCGGGGTGCGCCTTGCCCTCTTCCTTCACCTGCAGCGCCAGCCCAGCGGCGCGCGCGAGCGGGTGATCGCGATAATCGAGCAGCGGCGTGTGGCCTTCGCCGAGGGCGACGATATGCCGTGCGTCCTCGGGATTCGCGATATCGAGCGCCATCAGCGCGCCGAAGCGCCACAGATCGCATCGACCCGGGTCGTACCACGCGCCGGCGGGTTTCTCGGCGGCGAGGCGTTCCACATCCAGGACCATTTCGACCGGACGGCCGTCGGCGGGATCGAGGTTCATCGGCACGTCGACCGGATATTCGATACCGGAACCCAGGCCACGCAGACAGCGCACGTACGACATCGACACGACTCCGGCGAATGAGTTGGACAATGGTAGCGGAGCGCGCATGCGGGCGAGCGCCATCCGGACTGCGTCTGAACGCAGATGCGGACAACCGCGATGGCGCGACGCGCAGCAGGCACAATCCGGCCATGGACAACATCGCATCCGGAAAAGACGACCCCGCACGGACGGCTTTCGGCGACTGGGACGGCAGCATCGTCGGCGCGCGCGCGCTGCAGGCGAGGCTCGCGGCGACGGTGTCGCTGGAAGACGACTTCGTCTCGCCGCCGCGCCTGATCGCCGGTTTCGACGTGGGTTTCGAGGACGGTGGCGAAACCACCCGCGCCGCGGCGGTGCTGCTGGACGCCCGGAACGACGAAGTGCTGCACGCGCGGATCGCGCGGCTGCCCACGTCGATGCCATACGTGCCCGGGCTGCTGTCGTTCCGCGAACTGCCCGCGCTGTTGGCGGTGCTGGCCCTGCTGCCGCACACGCCGGATCTGGTGTTCGTCGACGGTCAGGGCATCGCCCATCCGCGCCGGCTGGGGATCGCCGCCCATTTCGGCGTAGTCACCGGGCTGCCCTGTATCGGCGTAGCGAAGAAAATCCTGGCCGGCGCCGCGGACGCCGAACTGCCCGATCTGCGCGGCGCACGGGTGCCCTTGCGGCATCGCGGCGAGCAGGTGGGCTGGCTGCTGCGAAGCAAGCCCCGCTGCCTGCCGCTGGTGGTCTCGCCCGGCCACCGCGTCTCGATGGAGACAGCGGTGGAGATGACGATGCGTCACGTCGGCCGCTACCGCCTGCCGGAACCCACGCGCCAGGCCGATGCGGTCGCCTCGCGCCGGCCAGGTGCGGCGATTCCCTGATCGGGGACATCGCGCGGCGTTTCGCCATCATGCTGTCGCCAAGCTGCGGCATCCTGCAGTTTCCACGCCGACTCAAGGGCCTTGCATGCGTTTCCTCGACACGATCGCCGCACTACCGCTCTGCTTCGCGCTGGCCATGGCAGGATGCGCCTCCACACCCGTCGCGCAGGAACCCGCACCGATGCCTTCGTCCAAAGCCCTGGTGATCGGCCATCGTGGCGCGAGCGCGCTGCGCCCGGAACATACGCTGGCGGCCTACGCGAAGGCGATCGAGGACGGCGCCGATCTGATCGAGCCGGATCTGGTCAGCACCCGCGACGGCGTCCTCGTGGCGCGGCACGAGAACGAAATCTCA
>JAYUUH010000553.1:0-7973 GCA_043754745.1 Lysobacter sp. | reverse complement strand
TTGCAGCCGCTGGACGGTCGCAGCGTGGTGCTGGCGCTGGACGCCGCCGAGGCGCCGCTGGCGATGCGGCTGCAGGTGGATGGCGAGCGGTTGCGGGTCGGCCCGGTCGATCCTGAACAGACGCCCGATCTGGCCGTGCGCAGTACGTTCGGCGGGGTGCTGTCGCTGGGCATGCAGACCCTGCTGCCGAAGCTGCTGGGCAAACGCGACGCCGACGCCGACGCCGTGCCGGTGGGGCGCATGCGGATCGAAGGCGACGCGGAACTTGCGCGCCGTCTGCAGCGGTTGGCCGAGCGTTTCGATCCCGACTGGCAGCAGCCGTTCACCGCGGTGTTCGGCGATGTGATCGGCGTGCAGATCGCGAACGGCGTCGCCGCCGCCCTGCGCCAGGCGCGCGTCGGCGGGCAGAAATTCGCGGAGACCGCCGCCGAATACCTCACCGAGGAATCGCGCGATGTCGTGCCGCGTGCGGAGTTGAATGCGTTCTATGACGATGTCGATACGCTGCGCGACGATGCCGAGCGCCTGACCGCACGGGTCGCGCGCCTGGCGAAGCGGGTGGCGGCATGAGCGCGTCGCTATGAGTGCGGTGCTGCGCGCGGTGCGGATCGGGCGCGTCCTGATCCGTTACCGGCTGGACGATCTGCTCGACGACACCCCCGCCGAGCGCTGGCTCAAGCTCGCGCGCCCGTTCGTGCCGCGCGCGTCCCGCGAGATCGCCGCGCAGCCGCGCGGCATGCGCCTGCGCTTGGCGCTTCAAGAGCTGGGGCCGATCTTCGTCAAGTTCGGGCAGATCCTGTCGACCCGTCGCGACCTGATGCCGCCGGACATCGCGGTCGAGCTGTCGCTGCTGCAGGACCGGGTGGCACCATTCGACGGCGAGACCGCGCGCCGGATCGTCGAGGCCTCGCTCGGCCAGGACATCCGCGAAGCCTTCGAGCATTTCGACACCACGCCGCTGGCGTCGGCGTCGATCGCGCAGGTGCACGCCGCGCGGCTGCCGGGCGGGCGCGAAGTAGTAGTGAAAGTGCTGCGCCCGGACATCGAAAAGCAGATCGACGGCGACATCGCCCTACTGGGCAGCGTCGCCGCGCTGGTGGAGCGCGCGCATCCGAACGCCGACAAGATCCGCCCGCGCGAAATCGTCCGCGAAGTGCAGGCCACGCTCGCGGCCGAGCTCGATCTGCAGCGCGAAGGCGCGAACGCTTCGGTGATCCGCCGGTTCTGGATGGGCAAGGACGGCAAGGATTCGCCGGACCTCTACGTGCCCGATGTGATCTGGAGCCACACCGCGGAGCGCGTGCTCACCCTGGAGCGCGTGTACGGCATTCCCAGCGACGACATCGCCGCGCTGGACGCCGCCGGCATCGACCGCAGCGCGCTGGCCGCCAAAGGCGTGCGCGTGTTCTACACCCAGGTGTTCCGCGACAACTTTTTCCACGCCGACGCCCACGCCGGCAACATCTGGGTCGACAGCGACCCGGCGCGCAAGGACAACCCGCGTTTCATCGCGATCGATTTCGGCATCGTCGGCCAGCTGTCCAGCGAGGATCAGTATTATCTCGCTGAGAATTTCATGGCGATCTTCAATCGAGACTATCGCCGTATCGCCGAGTTGCACGTGCAGGCGGGCTGGATCCCGTCGCATGTCCGCATCGATGAACTCGAAGCCGCCGCGCGCGCGGTGTGCGAGCCGTACTTCACCCGGCCACTGTCGGAAATCTCGCTGGCCGAGGTGCTGATCAAGGTCTTCCGCACCGCCCAGAAATACGAACTCACCCTGCAGCCGCAGTTGATCCTGCTGCAGAAGACGCTGCTCAACATCGAAGGCGTCGGCCGGTTGCTCGATCCGAAACTGGATATCTGGGCGGTGGCCAAGCCGGTGCTGGAAAAGATCCTGCTCGAACGCTACAGCCCGCAGCGGCTGGCCGGCGAATTCCGCAAGCGGCTGCCGGAACTGATCACCCGCGCGCCGGATATGCCGCAGCTGCTGCATGCGTGGCTGAGTCAACAAGTCAGCGGCAAGCACGAACTGGCGATGCGTTCGCACGATCTCGCCGATCTGGCGAAGACCATGAACGCGATGCAGCGCCGGATCGTCTCCGCAATCCTCGGCACCGGTCTGTTGATCGTGGCGGCGGTGCTGTTCGGGCTGGAAGCCGGCGGCCCGCGCGTCTTCGGCGTACCCGCCGCGGCGTGGATCGCCGGTCTCGGCGGGTTGTGGGGACTGGTCGCAGCCTGGCCGCGACGTTGAAGCGATTTCCACGCTTGTTTACGGCCTTCAGGCCGCCGCTGTAACGTTCGTAGAGCGGCCTTCAGGCCGCTGCTGTAGCGTTCGTAGAGCCGCCTTCAGGCCGCTGCTTTTGTTTTGCGGAGAAGCAGCGGCCTGAAGGCCGCTCTACAAAATAGATCTCGCAACGCAAACACCCGTTTGCGTTGCGATCGCTCTGCATGCGACCTGCGATGCCGTGATGGCGGGCCAGTGGCCCGCCCTACGGCTTATTTTGCAGGCGCCGGAACCGGCGCGGATTTCGCCGCCTTCGCGAAATCGCCCGCGGCGAACACGCTGATCGCTTCGGGCTTGATGTGCTTGCGGATCGCCGCGTTCACATCGTTCACGGTCAGCGCCTTGAGCTTGGCCTCGAATGCCGCTGTCCAGGCCATCGTGCGGCCCGCGTAGAGGTTGAACGCGAGCCCGCTGGCGAGGCTGCCGTCGCTGGCGCGCGACTGCTGGCGGCGGGTCAGCAGATCGTTGACCGCGCTCTCGAGTTCTTCGGCGGTGACGCCGTCGCGCACGAAGCGGGCCAGCTCCTCGCGCAGCGCGGCGTCGAGCCGGGCGACGTTTTCCGGCGCGGCGATGGCCTGGATGCTCAGCCTGCCCGCATCATCGCCGCGGCCCTGCGGCGAGGTGTCGGCGACGATGCTGCTGCCGACGTTGTAACTCAGGCCATCCTTCTGGCGCAGACGGTTGCCCAGGCGCGAATCCAGCGAGCCGCCGCCGAGCACGCTGTTGGCGACCAGCAGCGCGGGATAATCGGCGTCGGCATCGTTGAGGGGCACGTTTGCGCGCGCCATCACCACGGCGTTTGCCTTGTCCGGCGTTTCCAGGCGCAATTCGCGCGCGGCGACATCGGTATGGCGCGTTGGGACCGGTGCATACGGCTTTGCGCTGCGCCAGTCGCCGAACAGGGTCCGCAACTGCGCTTTCATCGCGACCGGGTCGAAGTCGCCGACGATCGCGATCTCGCCTTCGGCGGTGCCGTAGAAATCGCGATGGAACGCGATCGCGTCCTCGCGCTTGAGCGCGCGCAGATCGGCCAGGCTTTGATCGAGCGACCTGTACGCGAAGGGATGATCCTTCGGCCACGGGTCGAAATATTCGCTCATCGTCATGCCGACGACGGTGCCCGGCTCCTTGCGCGCGTTTTCCAGGCCGGTGATCGACTGCAGCCGGAACTGCTCGAACTCGGTCTCGGGGAAACCCGGGTTGCGCAGCACGTCGGCCGCGAGCGTGAGCGCGTCGACCAGATGCCCGCGCCGCGAATCCAGGTCGATGCTCGCGCTCTGCACGCCGCCCGAGACGTTCGCGGCGGTTTTCAGGGCTTCGAAGCGCTGCGCGATCTGTTCGCGGCTCATCGTCCGGCTGCCGCGCATCAGCATGTCGCCCGCGGCGCTGCCGGCGGGTTCGGGGCTGCGTTTGATCGACTCGACATCGCCGAAGCGGAAGATCGCGCTGAACGTCACCGTGTCGCCGCGCGTGTCCTTCGGCAGCAGCGAGACCTTCAGCTTGTCGCCGATGGTGAAGGTTTCGGTGCGTGCGTCGATGTTCGCCGGGGTCGGGTCGAAGGTTTCGCCGGCGGCGAGCGCGGCCTTGCCGGTGTAGCCCTTCAGCGCATCGCCGGCGCTGGGCGCGGCGGCGATCTCGACGCGTTCGGCGCTGTCGGTCGGGATGAACCGGGCCAGGGTGCGATTGCTGGGTTTGAAGTAGGTGCGCGCGACGCGGTTGACGTCGTCCGCCGTCACTGCGGCGATGCGGTCGCGCTGCAGGAAGTACAGGCGCCAGTCGCCGGCCGCGACCGATTCGGTCAGCGCCATCGCCACGCCGTTGACGTCAGCGAAGCTGCGCTCGTAATCGTTGGCGATGCGCTCCTTGGCCTTCGCCACTTCGTCGGCGGTGAGCGGCGTCGTCGCGAGGGCGGTCTCGGCCTGCCGCAGCAGCTCCGCCTCGGCCTTGTCGATATCGGCGTCCTTCGGCGCGACCAGGATCAGATTGACCATGCCGCCTTCGCGCAAGGTGTTGTTACCACCGCCCGCGAACGCGGCCAGTTTGGTTTCCACCAGCGCCTTGTGCAGGCGGCCGCTCGGCGCATCGCCCAGCGCGTTCATCAGCACCGCCAGCGCCGGACCGTCGGGATGGGTCGCGCCGGGCGTGTGATAGCCGATGCCGATGAAGCGGGTGTCGCCGCTGCGGCGCACGTTGACCTCGCGCTCGCCGTCCTGGGTGGGCTCGGCGGTGTAGGACTTCGGCAGCGGCGCATTCGGACGCGCGAGCTTGCCGAAATGCCGCTGCACCTTCGCCAGCGCGGCGGCGGGATCGATGCGGCCGGCGACGATCAGGGTCGCGTTGTCCGGGCGATACCAGGTGCGGTAGAACGCCTGCAGCCGTTCGATCGGCACGTTCTCCACGTCGGAGCGCGCGCCGATGGTGCTGTTGCCGTAGTTGTGCCACAGATATGCGGTAGAGCGCAGACGCTGGAACATCACCGCGCCCGGGTTGTTCTCGTTGCGCTCCATCTCGTTGCGGACCACGGTCATCTCGCTGTCAAGATCCTTCTTCGCGACGAACGAATTGACCATGCGGTCGGCTTCCAGCGCGAGCAGCCAGTCCAGAGTGTCGTCGTTGGCGGGGAACGAACCGTAATAGTTGGTGCGATCGAGCGACGTGGTGGCGTTCTTCTCGATGCCGCGCGCCTTCATCGCGCCGGGAATGTCGGCGTGGGTGGGCGTGCCCTTGAACAGCATGTGCTCCAGCAGGTGGGCCATGCCGGTCTCGCCGTAATTCTCGTGTACCGAGCCCACGCCGTAGGCGATATTGACGGTGACCGTGGGCTTGCTGGCGTCCGGGAACAGCAGCACGCGCAGGCCGTTGCCCAGGGTGTATTCGCAGATGCCTTCCACGCAGGGGCCGGCGGCCACGCCCTTCGGCGCGGGGACGGCATCGGCGGCGAAGGCGGCGGCGAACGCACCAGGGGAAACCAGGGCGAGCGCGCAGGCCAGCGCGAGGGTGCGCGGGGCGGCGTGGAGTCGGAGCAGGGACATCGTGGAACTCCCGGAAGGATGCGGATCGAAGAGAATAGGCGTCGATTTCCGCAATCATTCTCGCAGACCCGACGCCCTTCGATGACCCGATCCCCCTCGCCGGAGTTCCCGGAAACCCCCGCTGCGTCCGAAGCCATCCCCGTGCTGTACCGCGATGAGTCGCTGGCGGTGGTCGACAAGCCGGCCGGGCTGATGGTCCACGACAGCGCGCTGGCGCGCGGCGAAACCGATTTTGTCGCCGATCGTCTGCGTGAGCAGTTCGGCAGACAGGTGTTTCTGGTCCACCGCCTCGATCGCGCGACCAGCGGCTGCCTGCTGCTGGCGTTCGACCGCGAAAGCGCATCGACGCTGGGCAAGTCGCTGATGTCCGGCGCCGTGCGCAAGGATTACCTGACGGTGTGCCGCGGCTGGCCGGAGGAGGCGTTCGTCGTCGACCATCCGCTCGACGGCGGCCCCGGCAAGCCGCAGAAGAAACCGGCGATCACCCGTTTCCAGCGCCTGGCGACCTGCGAGCTGGCGCTGCCGTCCGCGGGTTTCGAGACCTCGCGCTACGCGCTGCTGCGCGCGCAGCCGGAAACAGGACGCTTCCGGCAGATCCGCCGACATCTCAAACATCTGTCGCATCATCTGATCGGCGACACCAGCCACGGCGATGGCCGCCACAACCGTGCGTTCCGGATGATGGGCATCCACCGCATGCTGCTGCACGCGGAACGGCTGGGGTTCGATCATCCGCGGACCGGCGCGCGGATGGAGGCGGTGGCGCCGCCGGATGCGGAATTCGCGAAGGCGTTGGCGCTGTTCGATGCGTGGCCGGGCGACTGAGATATCGCCTGCCGCTTATTCGTGCTTCGCGGCCTGCTCGATGTCGGCTTCGATGTTCTGCTTCATCTCGGCGATCATGGTTTCCATGATCGGCTGCATTTCTTCCATCGACAGCTGCATCGCCTGCGGCATCTTGCGCAGGATGCCGCGGCCGGTGTCGCTGCCGTAGAACGCCACCATCGCCTCCACTTCCTCGGCGGTGAACAGCCGCGCGTAGACCTTGCGGTAGATCGGGCCGAGCGTGTCCCAGGACAGGATCCTGCGCATCGAATCGCGCTGCCGGGCCATCGTCTTCTCGAACGATGCGCGCTGCTCCGGCGTGGCGTCTTCGCCCAGCATCTGCCGGCCCATGCTGTCGCCCATGGCGTCGACCTGCACGAACATCTCGTCCAGCATGCGGCGCATGTCCATCGTTTCGAGCAGACGGTCGATCTGGGCATCGGTCGGCGGCGCGGCGTGCGCGGGCGCGACGGCGCAGACGAACAGGCAAAGGCTGAAAAGCAGACGTTTCATCGGCATGCGGGTTCCGGGCGTGAAAAAGATCAGCGCGAGCGCTGGCGCAGTTCGGTGTAGACTCCGCGCTTGAGGTCCTGCAGCATCGGCAGCAACAGGTCTTCGAGATTCTGCATCGCAGCTTCCGCATCCTGCGCGCCGCCGAGCGTCCTGCTCTCGAGATCGCCCTCGTTGCCGTAGCGCGGCTGATGGCGTTGATTCGGATCGTTGGGGTCGGTGCGGCCGTAGCTGGAGGTATAGAGGTCGCGGGTGAGCGAGCCGAGCTGGTCCCAGTTGCGGCGGATCAGCACTTCGGCATCGCTGCGGTAGCGCGCCGCATCGCGGCTGCCGCGTTCTTCGTAGCGGTTGCGGTTGGCGCTGGTGGTGTCGTTGAGACTCGTGTCGCCGGTGCCGCTGAGCTGGCCGCGGACCGTTTGCAGCAGGGCTTCGACTTCCCGGGCCGAGTTGTCGCGCGCCTCGCTTTCGTTGGCGTAGGCAGTGGGCAACGTTTTGCCGAAGCCGCCGTAGGCCGCGGCCGAACCGCCGCCGTAGCTTGCGGCGGAACTGGCCCGATAACCGCCGCCGCCGACGAGTGCAGGGTCGCCACCACTGCCGACCGACGCGGGATCCTGCGCGGCGGCGGCGAACGAGGCCATGGCCGTAAAGCCCGCGACGAGCGCGGCGGACAGGAGCGTGTGACGGGTCATGGTTGTTCCTCCTCGTGGAGCCTGCATCATCCGGCAGCCGCGAAAGCCGGTCAAATGGCCCGCGCGGAGGCCGGGCGGCGGGCTGCGGGCGGCGTTCCGCCGCGACGTGCCGGGACGAGGTGCCGCTACAATCGCCCATGGAGGGCAATGTGGACGAAGAGATCACGATCCCCGAATCCGAGCTGGTCGAGCGCTTCGTGCGCGCGTCGGGTCCGGGCGGGCAGAACGTCAACAAGGTATCGACCGCGGTGGAACTGCGGTTCGACGTGGCGCAGTCGGCGGTCCTGCCGGAAGCGGTCCGCGAGCGCCTGCTTGCGCGGCGCGACCGCCGCGTGACCCTGGACGGCGTGCTGGTGATCAACGCCCAGCGGTTCCGCACCCAGGAACGCAACCGCGAGGACGCGCGCGCGCGCCTGGCCGCCTTCGTGGCGACCGGCACCAAGGCGCCGACGCCGCGGGTCGCGACCAAGCCGTCGCGCGCCGCGAAAAAACGCCGGCTCGAAGACAAGCGCCAGCGCGCCGGCCGCAAACGCGACCGCGCCACCAAGGACTGGGACTGAGATGGTGGAAGACGAGGCGGTAAGTCCAAAGGCCGCGGAAGACGGGCCGGCGCGGGATCTGCTGGCATCC
>JAYUUH010000552.1:0-2700 GCA_043754745.1 Lysobacter sp. | reverse complement strand
AAGGTTCGTCGCGATCGGCAAAGTAAGCTTGGAAATAACTTTTATCAACGCTATTCGGGGGAATGCCGATTGCGATAACGCAGCAGGTTCGATTATGTGCGTCTGGAGATGACCCTGAACATCGCCACCCGCATGTCCTGCAGCGACGACAAGAATCTCGCCGACAGTCGCTTCAGCGAGCTGGTGAGCCAGTCCTTCAAGGTCGAACTGCTGGAACCGCAGCCCTATCGCATGCGCCTGACCAGCGACAGCGGCGACGTGCTGGTATTCCAGGCCAAGCCTATCCAGCTTTGAGAACGCTGGCCCGCCGCGGATTGCTCCGCGGCGGGCCATGCGCGCTCAGCCCTTCACTGCGGCATTGAGCGAATACGTCCCGTAGAGCGCCGTTTCCGCCAGCACGTGCCCGTGCATGGCGCGGAACACATCGGCAGCCGCGAAGGTCGCCGGGAGTGCGAGGCGTTCGACATCCAGCGCGAACAGGCGGAAGAAATAGCGGTGCAGGCGCAGGTCGTGAGCAGGCGGATACGGACCGTCGTAGCCGAGGTAGTCGCCGCCCATTTCTGCATCGCCGGCGAACCAGCCGGTGTAATCGTTCAAGCCGTGCCGCGCGCCGATGGGGCCGCCCGGCGCCGGCTTACCGCGCGCGGTCACGCCGTCGCTGCAACTGCCGACAGCCATCTCATGCACGTCGGCGGGAATACCGGCGAGCACCCAATGCACGAAATCGCCGCGCGGATGATCGACGGGAATGGCCACTGCGTCGTCGGCGACCAGCGCGCCGTCGGTGGGCGCGTCGGTGTCGATGCACAGCAGCGCGAAGCTGCGGGTGCCGGCCGGCGCATCGTGCCAGCGCAGATGCGGGTTGCGGTTGCCGCTGAAGCCTTCGGGCGTCCCCATCGCGAATTCGGCGGGGATGCGGTGGCCGTGTTCGAAACTGTCGCTGAGGATGCGCATGTCGGGCTCCTGAATTGAATGGATGAATTGTCGCCTGAAACGAACCGGGCCGTGAAGCGACGCCGGAAGGCATCATGATGCTTCAGCGACGCCCCGACTGTTTGAAGAACACCAGCGCTTCGCTGATCTTGTCGTTGTCCACGTCCTGGGCGCGTGCGAATCCGACGCGCCCGTCGTGCTGGATGGTAGTGGCCTGCCGCAGATAGCCAACGAGAAGTTCATGCTCGCTGGTGGAAGCGAAAACGATCTGGTCGTCTTGGAGTGTCCAGGTTCCCTCGACCTCGCCATAGACGCCGAGGCAGCCCTGCCAATCGCTGGAGAACGTACCGTCCGGCCGGAGATCGACGATTACCATGCGTCCAAGCCCATCGCCGCGGTAGTAAGTGCCCGGAAGTTGACTTGTCGTCGTGCGCAAGGTTGCGTCGGTGGCGCATGCGGTGAGCAGGCTCATCACAAGCATGCCTATTGCAATGGCTCTTCCGATGGATGTTCTCATGATGACTACACCTCAATGATTCCGGCCTGTGGCGGGACGACGGACGTATGCAAGCAAAGCAGGATAGGTTGAGCGTAGCGATACCCATCAAAGAAGCAACTGCAGAGCTTCCGCGCTTTGCGCGGGTCACTTTCTTTGTCGCAAAGAAAGTAACCAAAGAAAACTCTCAGTGCCGAGGCGAATCCGCCGTCGGAAACATGGCCTGGATTTTTCGATGCGGCATCCTGCCGCGTCGAAAAACGGCGCACATCGTGTGCGCCGCCCTTTGGGTCTACGATCATGCGTTGATCCATTGGCTCGGAATGGTCGCGTGGACGAATTCCATGAGACAGGATTCGCAGCATCGTAGGGTGGGGTGAGCGCAGCGATGCCCACCATCCCGACACGCAAAATGACGCAAGCATCGAACGAAGCAAGAACAGCACGCAGACATCAAGCTTTGTCGGCGGTTTGGGTGGGCATCGCTGCGCTCACCCCACCCTGCGCGCTCTCGGAAGATCCCAGGTCCGGCCTTCCACCTTATCCGGGCTGCATCATTGCAACTCAGTACTCCTCGTATGTCGAACGGGGCTCAGGTCGATCGACCTCAGTAAATTCCAAATGCCCGCCCACAATACTGCCCTTAATTGTTCCCTGAGCTACACCTTCATCGGAAATGTCTTTGCAGCCGCTGAAGAATGACCAAGCGTATTCGTAATCAACCTCTATGACTCCACCATCGAGCAATCTGACGTCGAGGAGCGAGACGTCATCAACAGTGGCTCGATCAATTCCCTCTGCTTTGCCGAAGTACATTGCTGGCGTGAGAATTCCTATGTTCTCAGCCAGATAGTCCATAAGCGCATCAACTACACCTGTGTGCTCAATCGAAATTTTTATCTTTGCCATTTTTGTGCCTGAATAATAGCCAGATAGGATGGGTTGAGCGCAGCGATACCCATCAAAGATGAACTGCAGAGCTTCCGCGCTGCGCGCGGGTCACTTTCTTTGTCGCAAAGGAAGTAACCAAAGAAAACTCTCAGTGCCGAGGCAAATCTGCCGTCGGAAACATGGCCGGGATTTTTCGATGCGGCATCCTGTCGCGTCGAAAAACGGCACACATCGTGTGCGCCGCCCTTCGGGTTTACGATCATGCGTTGATCCATCGGCTCGGAATGATCACGTGGACGAAGTCCATGAGACAGGATTCGCAGCATAGTAGGGTGGGGTGAGCGCAGCGATGCCCACCATCCCGACACGCAAAATGACGC
>JAYUUH010000551.1:0-2701 GCA_043754745.1 Lysobacter sp. | reverse complement strand
CCGCTCACGACGGACATTGCGCCCGGCTACGACCACATTACCTCGGCCATTGGCGCGGCCATGATTGGCTGGTTCGGCACGGCCATGCTCTGCTACGTCACGCCGAAGGAACACCTCGGCCTGCCGAACCGCCAGGACGTGCGCGACGGCATCATGGCCTACAAGATCGCCGCGCACGCGGCCGACCTGGCCAAGGGCCATCCCGGCGCGCAGATCCGCGACAACGCGCTGAGCAAGGCGCGCTTCGAGTTCCGCTGGGAGGACCAGTTCCATCTCGGCCTCGATCCGGAAAAGGCCAAGGAATTCCACGACGAAACCCTACCGAAGGACGCGCACAAGCTCGCGCATTTCTGCTCGATGTGCGGCCCGCATTTCTGTTCGATGAAGATCACCCAGGACGTGCGCGACTACGCCGCCGAGCACGGCGTCGCTGACGAAACCGCTGCGCTGGAAGCAGGCATGGCCGAGAAGGCCGCGGAGTTCCGCGCACAGGGCGCGCAGGTGTACCGCAAGGAGTGATCGATGGCGCTTGGGCTCCGCTGACACAACGCAAGAAAGCCGCATCGCTGCGGCTTTCTTGCGTTGCATATCAGCGCCGCGTTCAGCAGATGTTCGCCGCGCGCCTCCCCGTACGCGATCCCGCAGCCGAAATTGCTGGCGACACCGGCCAGCAGGATGCCGAGGTCGGTGTCGAACGATGTCGCCAGTCCCGTCGCGAGCGTCGCGCCGGTGTAGCCGGCGACGATGATCGTGATGCGCATCGTGTTTCATCCATATCCGGTGTTGCGACCGAGTATGCGAGCCACTTCCGGTGGGCGTATAAAGATTCGGTTTTGGTCAAAATCGAAGGGGAAAACGACGATTTCATCGTTCGCCCGCAACTGCGCGTTTTCGCTTTCTCTATCGTGTGCGGCTCATGACGGCGATTATGGCGACATGGCCACGTGTCGCAATGACGATGATGGATCGAGACCCGCTGTAGAGCGGCCTTCAGGCCGCTCTTTCCGATACGCAGTCGTTTCATTTCCGTCAGCCGTGGGCACGGCCCTGATGTCGTCGCCGATCGGGTTCTGCCTGGGCCGGCCTGAAGGCCGCTCTACAGGCAGCTTTACGCTTCGACGACCGTGAACGTCAGTCCCGCCCGCTCGCGCAGCCGTTCGGCCAGTGGCATGCCCATCGCCGCGCCGGGCGTCCAGACGCCGCCGGGCGTCGCGGTGCGGTCGATATCGCGGACGAGGCACAGCGCTGCTTCGGCGATCATCTTGCTGGTGGAGCCGTAGCCCGGGTCGCGGTCGCCAGTGACGCTGGCGGTGAGCTTGCGGCCATCGGCGGTTTCGCCGAAGAACAGCACTTCGTAGCGGCCTTTCAAACGCTGTTCCGGGTTGGGGCCTTCGCCGGGCTTGGGCAGCGAGAAGCGGCGCAGCAGGGCGCGCGTCGGCGCGAATGCCAGCAGAATGCCCTGCAGCTTCGACGCGCGTGCGGCCTTCTTCGCGCGCGCCTCGCCTTTGGCGCCGTCGCCGGTGAGCATGCATTCGCTGTAGACGAAACCGGTGCCCCACGGATGGCCGAGCAGGAAGTGGCTGCGATGCACGTTCTTGGTGTTGATCGTGGCCATCACGAACGGCGCGGTCCAGCTCTGCGCGAGTGCGTCGAAGGCGGCGAGGTGGTCGGCCGGTTGGCGCGGGCCCTTGAAGCCGGGCGTGAGCGCGAACGGATCGATCAGCGTGCGCTTCAGGGACGGGTCGGCCTTCATCGCTTCCATCGTCGCGAGCATGCTGGCGACGGTGCCGCCTGAGAATGTGCCCTTCATGACTTTCACGCGGCCATGCACGCGCGCGAGCGATGCGCCGAGGCGCTGCTGCGCTTCGTGCTGCGCGTAGACCACGCCCAGATCGAACGGGATCGAGTCGAAGCCGCAGGAGAACACGATGCGCGCGCCGCTGGCCTGTGCGGTGTCCTGCAACTGCGGGATCATCTTCGCCATCCAGCCGGGTTCGCCGCAGAGATCGACATAATCGGTGCCGGCCGCGGCACAGGCGCGGATCAGCGGCTCGCCGTAGATCTGGTAGGGACCGACCGTCGTCAGCACGACGTGGGTCTGGGCGACAAGCTTCGCCAATGCGCCGCTGTCGCTGGCGTCGGCCACCAGCAGCGGGAGCGCCGGGTCGATGCCCAGTGCGTCGCGGACTTCGGCGAGCTTGGTCGCGCTGCGTCCGGCCATGGCCCAACGCACCGGGCCGTTCACGCCGTAGGTCTGATTGAGATACTCGGCGACCAGCCGGCCGGTGAAGCCGGTGGCGCCGAAGACGATGATGTCGAATGATTTGTCCATGCCCTATCTTGGCACGGACGGCGCGGTTGCGGGGTGCGACCGCGCCGTTGGCAGGCTTACTCGGCTTGCACCGAGCCGGTACGCGGATACACGCGATAGATGCGGTTGTTGGTGTTGGAGCGGATGCGGATTTCGTCGCCGGGTCCGCCATCGAGATTGGCGTAGCCGACCAGCGTCCACGAGCTGCTGAAGGTGCCGGCGCCGCTGATCATCTGCAGATAGTCGCTGGCCGGACGCAGGATATGCAGCATGCCGTCCGCGCGCGCGATGGCGATGTCGTTGCCGCCAGCGCCGTCGAAGTCGCGTACGCCGTTGTTGAGGGTCGCATGCTGATTGCCGATCCAGTCGCTGTCCAATGCGCCGGTCATC
>JAYUUH010000550.1:0-7983 GCA_043754745.1 Lysobacter sp. | reverse complement strand
GGGCCGTGCGTCGGCGATCCATCGAAGATCTGGTACCAAAGTACGATGCCGCGGCGCCGACCGGCTGCTACGGTGCGGCGTTATGACCTCGATATCGCTCCGTTCCGCGTTCCGGTTGTCCATTCCGTTGGCGCTGGCGTTGACCATGGCCGCTTGCGCCACCGGCCCGCGTACGTCGGGAGATGTCAAAAACCGGGAATCGACCATGTTCAGCGCCGAGCGCGCGACCACACATCGCGACGGCGATGATCTGCTGACCGCGGGGTTAGGCCTCGCGGGATTGCGGAGCCTTGCGGCACCGACATTCGCCGACGCCGCCGCACCGACCGCGGTCGAACTGCGGCGACGGGCGATCTGGAGCAACTGGCGCGGCATCGCCGATCTTGCCCCGGGCGGCGGCTACGGCGAGATCTACGGCAGCACCGCGACCGTGCCGGGCCGCGAATTCTCGGCGTTCGCGACCGTGTCAGGCGCGCGTCATCCGCATCGCGTGCTGGCGCAGGTGCCGGACGGCTTCGATCGCAAGCGCCGCTGTCTGCTGGTGGCGCCGTCGTCGGGTTCGCGCGGCGTCTATGGCGCGATTGCGGTGGCCGGCGCCTGGGGCCTGCCCAAAGGCTGCGCCGTGGCCTATACCGACAAGGGCACCGGCACCGATTACTTCGATCTCGACACCCGCAGCGGCGCGCGGGCCGACGGCACGCCGGGCGTGGCCGGGGAGAGCAGCGATCTTGCGTTCGCGCCCGAGGTGCCGGGGAAGGCATCCGGCGTCGCCTTCAAACACGCGCATTCGCAGGACAATCCGGAGGCCGACTGGGGCCGGCATGTCCGTCAGGCCGCCGAGTTCGGGTTGGAAGCGCTCAATCGCGCGTTTCCCGAAGACGCCCCCTTCACGTTCGCGAATACCCGCACCATCGCGGTCGGCATTTCCAATGGCGGCGGCGCGGTGCTGCGCGCGGCCGAGCTGGAAGGCAGCACATCCGATGAAAGCTGGTTCGATGCGGTGATCGCGGCCGAACCCAGCGTGCTGGTCGAGGGCCATGGCGGTCGATCGCTCTACGATTACGCCACCGAAGCCGCGCTGCTGATGCCGTGCGCTTTGCTGGCGATGGACAACCTGCCGCAGCCGCCGCTGCAGGCGACCGCACGCACCGCGTGGGCGCAACGCTGCGCGGCCCTGCAGGCCGCGGGCCTGATCGAAGGCGCCGGCGCCGATGCGCAGGCCCGCGATGCCCACGCGCGGATGCGCGCGCAGGGCTGGACCGAAGAAGCGTTGCGCGCCGGCGCGTTGAGCGTCGGTTTCGACCTGTGGCGCGCGGTGGCGGTCACCTATGCTTCGGCTTACGGGCGTTACGGGGTGGGCGAGCACCCGTGCGGCTTTTCCTACGCGGCGCAGACCATGGATGCGGCCGTGCGCGCAGCCACTGCGCAGGAACGCGCGGCGTGGTGGAGCGACGCCAGCGGTATTCCGCCGGGCGCCGGCGTAGGCATCATCGATGAAGTGGCGAAGGTCGATCCCGCCGCCACCCGCCTGCAGTGCCTGCGCGATCTGTGGCGCGGCGCATCCGCCGATGCCGACCGCGTGCGCCAGGGCATCGCCGAAACCCGCGCCGGACTGCCGCGCGAAGGCCTGCCGGTGATCGTGATCCACGGCGCCGACGACGGCCTGATCCCGATGGCGTTCACCAGCGCGCCGTATGTCGCCAATGCCCGCAGCGCGGGACGCGACGTGCGTTTCTGGCAGGTCCGCAATGCCCAGCATTTCGACGCTTTCCTCGGACTGCCCGATTACGGCGCGCGCTATCTACCGATGTTGCCCTATGTCTACGCCGCACTGGATCGCACCTTGTCCATGCTCGAAGCCGCTGGCGGCCCGCCGGCACGATTGGACGTGCGCGACGCCACCATCCAGACCGTGCCGCGCGCCCGCAAACCGCTGACTGCGGAACATCTGGCGATTCCCGGGCGCTGATCGGGCGCCGATCGATCATTCGCCGGGCTTGCCCAAGGCGTGCGCGTTTGGCACGCTGGCGATCGTCGAGTCGAAAGAGGTGGGCATGAAGCCGCAATATCTGGGTCAGCGTCACTTCTCGATGTTCCGGGATTTCCATCTCGCCGACTGGCTCACGCTCGCCAATGCCTTCTGCGGCGTCTGCGCGGTGTTCTTCGCGATGCGCTACATGCAGTCGGGCGAAAAACACGATCTGGTCTGGGGCATCGCGCTGGTGCCGCTGGCGTTCGTGTTCGATGCGCTGGACGGCCGCGTGGCGCGCTGGCGGCAATCGTCCTCGATCCTGGGTCGCGAGCTGGACTCGCTGGCCGACGTGATCTCATTCGGTGTGGCGCCGGCCGCGCTCGGCTTCGCCGCCGGTTTTCAGGGGGCCTGGGACTGGATCGTGCTGGGTTACTTCGTCTGCTGCGGCGTCAGCCGCCTTGCGCGCTACAACATCACCGCCGAGCAGTTGTCCGAAGGCGACGACAAGGTGACGCATTTCGAAGGCACGCCGATCCCGACCAGCCTCGCGCTGGTGGTGATGCTGGTGGTGGCGGCCGACGCCGGGCGGATTGGCGACGACTTCTGGTTCGGCGCTTACCAGATCGGGCCGTGGGTCCTGCACCCGCTGGTCCTGGTCTATGCGCTCTCCGGATCGCTGATGGTCAGCAAAACGATCCGCATTCCGAAGTGGTGATGATCCCGATGGATCTGTAGGAGGGCCTTCAGGCCGGTCCACGCAGAACCGGACCTTGCGGCGTGAATGAGGCCGTGCCAACGGCCGGTTGTATTCGAGCGGCATCGTGCATCAAGCCGTCATCGCGCAATCGTCGCTATGGCCATTGCTATGATGTCGGCCTCAGACCGGGAGCGATGCGATGTGGAATGCAGGCGGTGCAGGTGGGTCGGGTTTCGGTGGGCCGGGCTTCGGTGGACAGGGTGATCCCGGTGCGTTGGCGCAACAGTACTGGAGCGCCCTGACCGAGGCGATGCGTTCGGCCGGCGGCGGCGCGCGCCAGCAGGATCCATGGCAGGCTGCGATGCAGAGCTGGTCGCAATTGGCCGGCGGCGGCCAGAGCCGCAACGATGCCGGCGATGCGATCGAACGTTTTTCCGCGCAGGCGCGGCAGTGGTTCGGCACGATGCAGCAGGTCGCCGAACAGTTCGCCGGAAAATCCGCCAGTCCCGAAGACATCGCCGGCGCGTGGAAGCAGGCGATGGGCGGTGGCGGCAACCCTTTCGCGAGTCTTTTTTCCGGCATGACCGGCCGCGGACAGTCCGGCTTCGAAGACTGGTACGCGCAGATCGCACCGATGCTCCATGGGGGCATGTTCAAAGGCCTGTCCGGCGGCAACATGCTCGATGGTCTGCGCCAGGAAAGCATGAGCTGGTTGCGCACGCCTGCGTTCGGTCAGAACCGCGAACAGCAGGAACGCTGGCAGGCGCTGGTCGAGACACAGCTCGAACTGCAACAGAAGAACGACGCCTACAACGCGCTGATGCTCGAAGCCGGCCGCGATGCCTTCCAGCGTTTCGAACGCAAACTCGCCGAACGCAGCGAGCCCGGCCGCCAGTTGCAGTCGGCGCGCGCGCTGTTCGATCTGTGGATCGATGCGGCGGAAGAGGCCTACGCCGAAATCGCGCTGTCCGCCGGCTTCCGCAAGGTGTACGGCGAGCTGGTGAATGCGCAGATGCGGGTACGCGCGGGCATCCAGACCGAAGTGGAACGCATGTGCGGCCTGTTCGGCATGCCGGGTCGCAGCGAGGTCGATTCCGCGCACCGCAAGATCGCCGAACTCGAACGCCAGCTGCGACGGCTGCGCGATGCGATGTCCGCACAGGCGAAAGCGGTTCCGATCAAGGCCGCACAGGCCAAGTCCGCGCCTTCGGAAGGCGCGGCCACCAGGGCGGCACCGGCGCAGGCACCACGCGCCGCACGGTCGGCAGGAAAAACATCGACCGGGAAAACCGCAGTCGAAAAGACAGTGGTCAGGAAAACCAGTACGTCGCGCGCGGCGGCCAAACCCGCGGCGAAAAAAGCGCAGCGGCAGGCCATCGCCGCGATTGCCATGCCCGAACCCCTGAAGCCGATGCCAGAGAAGCGGGCCGCCGGCGGCAAGACCGCCAAGACCGCGAAGAGGACACGCTGACATGTACACACCCTTCGACGTCTCGCCCGAGAAACTGGCGCAGGAAGCCGCCAACGTGCAACAGAAGCTGGGCGCGGGACTCGCCACGCTGCACGCACTCGACGACGTGCATTATGGCGTCACCGCGAAAGAGGAAGTCTGGCGCGACGGCAAGGTCGTGCTGTATCGCTTCAAGGGCGACAAGACGCCCACCGCGAAGATTCCGTTGCTGATCTGCTACGCGCTGGTCAACCGGCCGTACATGGTCGATCTGCAAGACGATCGCTCGCTGGTGAAGAATCTGCTGGCGCTCGGCGAAGACGTGTACCTGATCGATTGGGGTTATACCGACCGTTCGGACCGTTATCTCACGCTCGAGGATTACATCGAGCGTTTCCTCGGCGGCGCGGTCGATTACCTCCGCGATGCGCACGACCTGGACGCGATCAATCTGCTCGGCATCTGCCAGGGCGGCGCCTTCTCGCTCACCTACAGCGCGCTGCATCCGGACAAGATCAAGAATCTGATCGCCATGGTCACGCCGGTCGATTTCCACACCGACGACAACATGCTGTCGAATTGGACCCGCGGCCTGGACATCGATCTGTTCGTCGACACGCTGGGCAATGTGCCCGCCGATCTGATGAATCTCTGTTACCTCACGCTCAAGCCGTACCGGTTGTTCGTACAGAAGTACGTCGGCATGGTCGACATCCTCGACGACAAGAAGGCGATGGAGGATTTCCTGCGGATGGAGAAATGGATCTTCGACTCGCCGGACCAGGCCGGCGAAGCGTTCCGCCAGTTCATCAAGCAGTACTACCAGGGCAACGGGTTCGTGAACGGCGGCATCGACATCGGCGGGCGCGAGGTCCATCTGGGCCTCGTCGACATGCCGGTACTGAACATCTATGCCGAGCAGGATCACCTGGTGCCGCCGTCGGCGTCCAGGCCGATGAAGGATCTGGTCGGCAGCGACGACTATTCCGAAGTCTCGTTCCGCGGCGGGCACATCGGCATCTACGTCTCGGGCCGCGCGCAGAAGGAAGTGCCATCCGCGATCCACGACTGGCTCGCGAAGCGCGCGAAGTGAAGGGATCGCTGCGTTTGCCGGTCGCCGCCGCGTTGGCCTTCTCGGCCTTCGTCGCCTCCGCTGCGCCCACCCCGAAAGCGCAGCGCGAGATCGACGGGCTGATCGCCGCGCTGGGCGATTCCGGCTGCGAGTTCGAACGCAACGGCAGTTGGCACGACGCGAAAAAGGCGCGTGCGCACCTGCAGAAAAAGTACGACTACCTCCGCAAGCGCGGTATGGCCGATAGCGCGGAGCTGTTCATCGAGCGCGGCGCCAGCAAGAGCAGCACGAGCGGCAAGCCCTATCGCGTGCGCTGCCCGGGCAAGGCCGTGGACACCGCGGCGCACTGGTTCGAACTGCGGCTGCGGGCATTGCGCGCCGCGCCTGCGCGTTGAGTGCGGCACGACTTCCATCGAGGTGATCATGGCCGGAACGAAAACCCTTGCCCGCAGCCGCAACGATCGCGTGCTGGTCGGCGTGGTCGGCGGCATCGCCGCGCGCCTGGGCTGGAACCCGACGCTGACGCGCGTGCTCTACGTGGTGATTTCGGCGTTGTCCGCTGCGTTTCCGGGCATTCTGGTGTATCTGATCCTGTGGCTGCTGATACCTGAAGAAGGCAACCATTGAGCCATTGGCAGCGCCGCTCGCTGATGACGCTGGGCGTGCTGTGGACCTCGCCCAACAGCGCGCTCGGGCTCGTCGCCGGCGTGTTGGCGATGCCTTTCGGCGCCCGCCCGATGTTTCGCAGGCGCGATCTGGCGCTGGTGTTCCATGGGTTTCCGATGGGGCCGGGCGGGGCCATGACGCTCGGCAACGTCATCCTGAGCACGCACGCGGACATGGACACGCTGTGCACCACGTACGCGCATCGCGCCAATTGGTGCGTGCAGCCCAGAACGCGCATCGGCGACCATGAGCGCGCACACGTGCTGCAGTACATGGCGTTGGGGCCGTTCTTCCTGCCGCTGTATTTCCTGTTCGGCGGCGTCAGCGTGCGCAACCGCTTCGAGCGCGCGGCCGACCGCTACGCGTTGACCGGCCGTGGCTGGTGGCCGTGGCTGAAAGCGAATTCGAAAGCCGAAACGCTGCGCCTGGGCCAGACGTCAGCAGGTTGATCGCGATCGTTTCGACCGGATCACAGCGAACGGATCATATCCAAGCGCTTGTTCAGCCTCTCAGCGCGCTCGTGGTATCGACCATGAAAACGCATGCCATCTCCCGTAGAGCGGCCTTCAGACCGCTGCTTTTCCCGGAACGAACCAGTAGCTTGAAGGCCGATATAGGGGACGTTGGAGCAGCGGCCTGAAGGCCGCTCTACGAGTCTGATCGAGAGATCTTGGTAGGTTCTAAGAAATCAGAAATCCGGCCGTAGCTTCACGGTTTCCAGTTCGCGACGCACGCTGCGCATGAAGATGCCGGGTGCGAACCAGGTGTAGACGCAGAAGCCCAGCCAGGCGATCGACAGCGCCGGTGTCCATGACTTCAGGCCATGATCGACCAGCGCGATATCCGCGGCCCGATAGAGCAGGTACATGCCGACGAGCAGGGCGATGGCGCGTCGGCTCGATCCCGCCGATACCCAAGTCTGGAACCGCCACCACGCACCGAGAAACCAGTTCTGTCTCGCCTTGATCGCAGCCAGCAGCACCAGCGCGCCTTCGTCGCCCGGTTCGTTCTGCAGCGCCCACAGCGCATGCGCGCGGGCCTCTTCGACGCGGCCGGCCGCGAGATCGCAATGACCGAGCAGGGTGAGCGCATCGACGTGTTCCGGATCGATTTCGAGCGCGCGCTCCGCATGCGCGCGCGCGGGCTCGCGCTGGCCGCGCTCGTATTCGATCCAACCGTATTGTGCCCATACGCCGGCGTCGTCGGGATCGCGTTCGCTGGCCTCGACGATCTCCGCGAGCGCGCGTTCGGGTTTGCCCCAGGTCTGATACAAGCTTGCGGCGAGCCGGCAGGTTTCCACGCTGTCGGGCGCCAAGGCCCGCGATGCGTCGATGTGGACTTCCGCCTGCTTGAATGCGCGTCGTGCGATCTGCACCGACGCCATCGCGAGGTGGGCGAGGTGCGAGTCGGGATCCAGGGCGAGCGCCTGCGCGGCTTCGAGATTCGCCGCATGCAGGCGCTTGCTCCGCACCAGGCAGGACGCGAGGATCGCGTGGGCATCGCTGTGCTCGGGGGCTTCGCCCAGTACGCGGGTCAGCACATCGATGGCCTGGTCGTGATGGCCGCCGTGCATCAACCTCAAGGCGTGGTCGAGCAGCCGGGCGAGGCGCAGGTCGTCGTTCATCGCAGCGCCACCGCCAGCAGTCCCGGCAGTTCCAGGGTATCGAGCACGCCGCGCGCGACCAGGAAACAGACCAGCAGGCCGACCGCGCCATTGCGCAGCACGCCGCCGAAATGGAGGATGAGTTCCGTGCTGCGCGACTGGCTCACGTAGAGCGCATAGCCCAGCGACAGTTTCAGCGCCGGGAACGCCAGCGCGGCGTATTGGATCGCCGAGTTCTCCAGAAAACCATTCTGCCTCCCCCAGCCGATGCTAAGCGCCAGCAGCACGCAGCCGATCAGGCTGGCGGCGATGTACGTCCATTCGCGCGCCGCGCCGGCGCTGCCCAGTGCGCGCGAATTGAATGCGAACCACGCCAGCCCCAGCGCGTTGCCGGACAGCATCAATGCCAGCAGCGGCCACATCGGGTCGACGGCGTAGCGGATCAGGCCGGTGGGGCGTGGTTCGTCGGGAATGCGGTAACGCGCGGCGTGCAAGGATTACCCCTGTTTATCGAGGAACTTCA
>JAYUUH010000549.1:0-2703 GCA_043754745.1 Lysobacter sp. | reverse complement strand
CGCGTGTCTGGGGGGGCGGGACGAGGGAGAGGTCCTCGCGGTAGTAGCCGAGGATAGCACGGCGCAGGCGGCCTTCCGTGTCGGGCCCTGCGGAGCCTAACCCCTTCAGTTCGATCTCCAGCTGAATAGCGCTGTTGAGTTCGCCGCTGCGGCCGCGGAGGTAGCGGCGACCCACCAGACGCACCGCCAGACAGCAGCTTTCCCACTGCACGCCGGCGATGCCTTCCAGCAATTGGCTGTCTTTGAGCGAGTAGTAATAACGGCCGACCACGCTCCAGTTCGGGTTGATCGGATACAGGAACGAGAGGTCGGCCTGTTCCAGCAGGTCGCGGCGATAACGGTAGCTGAGGTTGACGATGCCATCGTCGCCGATCAGATAGCGGGTGCGCAGGCTGGCCAGGTCGCGACGGCCGGCTTTCGGGTCCCATTGATACGAACCGCCGATGGTCCAGCGGTCGTTCGGCGCGTAGCTGGTGTCGACGATCCAGGCCGATTTGCCCTGATCGATCGGGTTTTCGCCCGGTACCGTGACCCGCGAATCTTCGAAATAGCGGATCTGACCGATGCTGGCTGCCAGTTTCTCCAAGCCATCGGCTTCGCGGATGAAGCGGGTGGAGACGGCCAGGGTGAGCTGGTTGCCATCGGCTTGGCGGTCGGCGCCGGAATAGCGGTTGTCGCGGAACAGCTGACCCCAGCCGAACGTCAGCTGGCGGCTGTCGAACAGCGGGATGCCGGACTGGTCGCGGTACGGCGCGTTGTAATAGAAGACCCGCGGTTCGAGGGTATTGAGGTAATCCGCATCGCCCCAGCGCATCTGGCGGTCGAAATACAGCCCGGCGTCGAGCGTGGTCACCGGCAGGCTGCGGGTGGGGCTGCTGTCGCTGAATTGCTGGATCAGCGGCGCGAGCACCAGCGGGTCGGTGGCATCCAGACCATTGCGCTGGGCGTAGGTGATGGCACGGTCGCTGGCGTCGCCGCCGAGCTGGTAGCCCGTGTAGCGCCACGACACCGTGGGCTTGAAGAACCAGCTGTCGCCTTCCAGCGGGAGGCTGACGAAGGGCCGCACGTCGAGGCGGGTGCCGTCGGCGAATTCGGTGTGGTCGAAGCGCACGATCTCGGCGTCGATGCCGGCGGTCAGCGATCTGGCGAACTCGCTTTCCCAGCGCACGTGGCCGCGCGGCAGGCGATTGAAGGGCAGGTTGCTGTCGCGCAGGGTGTAGTCGGAGAGCTGCGAATGATCGGCCATGAGCGTGGCCTCCCAGTTGCGCCCCCGGCCATAGAGGCCGATATCGCTGGTCACGAAGGAGGCGGCGCCGCCGTTCAAGGTGTTGCTGGCGTCGTCGAGATAACGGGTATCGCTGATCCAGGCAATGTTGCTGCGCGCCTGCCAGTGCGGACCAAAGCCCTGGACCGCATTGAAGCGCAGGTAGCCGCGGTTGTCCTTGCGGCGGTTCTCTTCGGGCACGCCGTCGGCGATTTCGTCTTCGCGCCCGCGGTCGGTGAGCTGGTCGGACGGCAGGAAGGCGGCGTCGAGCACGCCGTTGCCGGTTTCAGTGAGATAGCGGAATTCGCCGCCCAACTGCAGGCCGCGCTTGCTCATCCACCGCGGGTTGATGGTGGCGTCGTAGTTCGGCGCCAGATTCAGATAGATCGGCTGGCGCCAGTCGAAACCGTTGCGCCCCGACGAGGAGATCGCCGGGTACAGCAGGCCGGTGCGGCGGCGGTCGTCGATCGGGAACCGGAACCACGGCAGATACAGCACCGGAATCCTGCCCACGCGCAGGGTGGCGTTGCGGGCGGTGCCCATGCCTTCCTCGGTGTTCACGTCGATGCGCTGGGCGCGCAGTTCCCAGCGCCGGGCCTCGGGCGGGCAGGTGGAATACGTCGATCCGTACAGCGAACCCTCGCTGCCCTGCATGGTGATGCGTTCGGCGCCACCGTTGCCGCGGCGACGGACCAACTGGTACTTGATGTCCTCCAGTTCGTGCGTGTCCTTGCTCTGGTCGCCCTTGGCGCGGGCGGCGATCAGGCGCATGCCGCGGTCCTGGTAACGCACATTACCGTCGGCGGTATAGGTCTGTTTTTCCTGGTCGAAGCTGAGGCGGTCGGTGGACAGCACCTGTTCGCCGCGGCGCAGGAACACGTTTCCGCTCAGATTCACCACTTCGCCTTCGGTGCCATCCAGCGAATCGCCGTCGATGTCGGTGACCTGCTCGGTCGGGTCGCCGCCGAGGTTGAGCCCTTCCTGCGGCGCCAGATTCGTTGCGAAGGCCGGCACCGCGTCCTCGATCGGGCACAGGCCCCAATCCTCGGGCCGATCGTCGGCGGCTTGCGCGGACAACGAGAGGGCGATGCAGAAGGGCAACGGCAGCAGACGGAGTTTTTTGCGCACGCGTTCAACCAGGCTTGAGACAGATCCCGGCTAGCTTGACGCATCCGTCCCGGTGCGGCAACGCGGGATCGCGGCACGCCGGCTACCAGGTTCAGCCCCGCAGCGCGCCGACGTGCGCGACGCACGATTCGCGCAGGCCCTGCATGTCGTACCCGCCTTCCAGGCTGGAAACCACGCGGCCGTCGGCGTGGCGGTCGGCGATGGCGACCAGTTCGCGGGTGATCCAGTCGAAATCCCCGGCTTCAAGCTGCACCTGCGCGAGCGGATCGAGGCGGTGGGCGTCGAAGCCGGCCGAGATCATCACCAGCTGC
>JAYUUH010000548.1:0-7991 GCA_043754745.1 Lysobacter sp. | reverse complement strand
GGTCGCGGCGGTTGTTGTTGGCGTTGTTGTTGGCGTTGTTGTTGGCGTTGTTGTTGGCGTTGTTGTTGGCGTTGTTGTTGGCGTTGTTGTTGGCGTTGTTGAAGCGCTGCTGGCCTTCCCCACCCTGACCCTGCCCGGCATTGCCATCGGCGGCCTGTGGGGCGCGGTCCTGCTGGCCGCCCTGCGGCTGGGTCTGTCGACCACCGCCTTGAGGATTACCTTGCTGGCCGCGGTGCTGGGCGCCTTGTGCGGACGGATGACCGCCGGCGTCGGACTGCGGTGTCGACTGCGGCGGCTGGGCCTGCGGCGCGGGTGGTGCGGCTGGCGGCGGATTTGCCGGCTGGGCCGGCGGCGGCGGCGGTGATGCGGCGGCTGGCGGCGGCGATGCTGGTGTCGGAGCGCGCGGCGCTGGCGGTGGAGCGGCCGGCTGCGGCGCTTCAGGCAGCGGCATGCTGGTCTGGACGGCGATGGTCTTGGCGGCGCGCGGCTTGCGCACGCGCTTCACGGCGGTATCGCCGGATTCGGGAGTCTGGTCGGACAAAGCGGAAATCCTCGCGGCTGCGAGCGTCCGCGATACGCGGACGATGTCAGGAGTGGGTGGTCGGTTAAGACGGGAAAGTGCGGCGCCAAAGGCGCGTCGCTCGGCGAGAAACTAGCACCCGCGCGCCGTGGCGGCAAGCGTTGGGCTGAAGTCGGATTCATGCGCGCGGCCGGCGCTGCGGCCGGCGCCGACGCTGGACGCCCCCGGATCCGGGGGCGTCGGGGCGGTCAAAGCGCCTTGTCGATCAACTGGGCGAGCTGCGGCTTGCCGACGGCGCCGATCTGGGTGGCCTGGACCTGGCCTCCCTTGAACACCAGCAGCATCGGAATGCTGCGCGCATTGAAGCGGCGGCCAAGGTTGGGCTGGTCTTCGATATTGACCTTCACGATCCGGGCGCGGCCGTCGTATTCGTCGGCGAGCTGGTCGAGGAAAGGCGCGATCATCTTGCAGGGGCTGCACCACGGGGCCCAGAAATCCACCAGCACCGGCACGTCGGACTGCAGGACGAGCGCATCGAAATCGGTATCGGTGGCATGGGAAATCTTGTCGCTCACGGGAATCTCCGGATGATGCGGACGGGCCGGGAATGGCGCGTCGGGATGGTCTGGGCTGGCTTGGGCTGGCCCGACCGGGGCGGTCTGGCGATAGGCTGTTACACTGCGGGCTTGCATCGCCGGCTTCAAGGGGCCCGCTCTTTAAAAGAGCACTCCCGAAGCCGAGCACCCCCTCGCAGAGGCCGGCAGTCTGCTGCCCCGCGACTTCCCACGCAAGCGCGACTCCCGGCTTTCCGCCGTCGCGCCGGCCCGTATACAACGCCAGAGCATGAGCGATAAACCCCTAACCGACATCACTTTTTCCTCCTTCGACCTGCATCCGGCGCTGTTGGCCGGGCTCGAAGCCGCGGGTTTCACCCGCTGCACCCCGATTCAGGCGCTGACGCTGCCGGTGACCCTGCCCGGCCGCGACGTCGCCGGACAGGCCCAGACCGGTACCGGCAAGACCCTCGCCTTCCTGGTGACGGTGATCAACCGCCTGCTGTCGCGCCCGGCCCTGGCCGAGCGCAAGCCCGAAGATCCGCGTGCGCTGATCCTGGCGCCGACCCGCGAGCTGGCGATCCAGATCCACAAGGATGCCGTGAAGTTCGGCGCCGATCTGGGCCTGAAGTTCGCCCTGGTCTACGGCGGCGTGGATTACGACAAGCAGCGCACCCTGCTGCAGGACGGCGCCGATGTGATCATCGCCACCCCGGGCCGGCTCATCGACTACGTCAAGCAGCACAAGGTCGTCAGCCTGCACGCCTGCGAGGTCTGCGTGCTGGACGAAGCCGACCGCATGTTCGACCTCGGTTTCATCAAGGACATCCGCTTCCTGCTGCGGCGCATGCCCGCCTGCACCGAACGCCAGACCCTGCTGTTCTCGGCCACCCTCAGCCACCGCGTGCTGGAACTGGCCTATGAGCACATGAACGATCCGGAAAAGATCGTCGTCGAGAGCGAGTACATCACCAATTCGAAGGTCCGGCAGTTGATGTACTACCCGGCCGACGACGAGAAGATCCCGCTGCTGCTGGGCCTGCTGTCGCGCAGCGAGGGCGCGCGGACGATGGTGTTCGTGAACACCAAGGCTTACGTCGAACGGGTCGCCCGCGCGCTGGACCGCGCCGGCTACCGGGTCGGCGTGCTCAGCGGCGACGTGCCGCAGAAGAAGCGCGAATCGCTGCTGAAGAAATTCCAGGCCGGCCAGCTCGAACTGCTGGTGGCCACCGACGTCGCCGCGCGCGGTCTGCACATCGACGGCGTGAGCCACGTCTACAACTACGATCTGCCGTTCGATGCCGAGGACTATGTCCACCGCATCGGCCGCACCGCGCGCCTGGGCGCCGAGGGCGACGCGATCAGCTTCGCCTGCGAGCGCTACGCGATGTCGCTGCCCGATATCGAGGCCTACATCGAACAGAAGATCCCCTCCGAACCGGTCACCCGCGAGCTGATGACGTCGCTGCCACGCCCAGAGCGCGAGCGGCAGGCGGTGGTCGAAGGCGAGGGCGGCGACAACGACGACAGCCTCACCACGATCTTCCGCGAAGCGCGCGAAGCCCGTGCGGCCGACGACGCCAAGCGCGGCGGCGGACGCAGCGGCAGCGGTGGTCGCAGCAGCGGTGGCCCCGGTGGTCGCTCCTCCAGTGGACCGCGCTCAAGCGGACCCGGCACCGGCGGTCCGCGCTCGTCCAGCGGCGCTGGCAGCAGTTCCGGCAGCGGCGAACGTCGCGAGCGCAGCCCGCGCCCGCCGCGCGACCCCAATGCCGAGCCGAAGCCTGCCGTCGCCCAACCGGCTGCCGCGCAGGTCGCGGCTGCCGGGGTTCCGAATGCGGCCGAAGGCGAGCGCGGACCGCGCAAACCGCGTCGGCGTCGCGGCGGCAAGCGCATCGACGGCGGCGAAGGCGCGAATCCCGTCAATCAGGCGGTGCGTGCGCTGGAAACGCCGGCAGCGGTCTCGGTCGGCGGCACCTCGGCGGGTGGCACGCAGCCGGCGAAGGTGGCCGGCGGATCGAAGCCGTCGCTGTTCGCGCGCCTGGGCAACAAGCTGAAATCGCTGGTGACCAAGCCGCCGCGTTCGCAGCACTGACACCCATGTCCCGGCCGCGACGAATCCGGCCGGAATGAACGTCGACCGCCTCAGCGCAGGCGGTCGCGTCGCAACATCCCGCGCACCGTCCTCTGAATGCCCCGGCCTGCTCCGCCCCGATCTTCGAGCGCGTACTCCGTAGCCGCCGAACGCCCGCATTGCCAGAACAACGCGTCAGCACCGACTGTCTCCATCAGCCGCCTGCGAGGCCGTGACCGATTCGCCCTTCTGTGTATCCGTCTGCCGATGACCCAGGGCGATGATCCTGTCGTGCGCCGGATTCCGATAAGTATCGATGCGGACGCCCGGTAGTCACCGGGCGCCCCGCAGCGCTCGATGCCGGCTCACCGGATCGAGCCCGACCCGAGGCCTCCCCACCCCTTGTCCCGGGTCGTACCGGCATCCGACGCGATGCGATCGTCGGCCGGGATGCCGATCCAGAGGGTTTTCCACATGCCATTACATGGAGTACACATGAGACTGAAACCCCTACTCGCCGCGATCCTGGCGCTCGGCGGCTTGGCGTCCGGCCAGGCGATGGCGAACTACACATGCACCCTCGGCTTCGTCAGCCCCAGCGGCACCAATCCCGTCCACGTCGGCCAGCAGTTCGGCTTCTCCGTGCTGGTTTCGTTCGTCGATTTCGGGCCGTATCCGCCCATCAGTTACAAGCCGTTCGAGGTGCACTTCCATGGCACGCGCAACGGCGTGGGGATACCGGCAGCGGCCAGCACCTCGCCAACTTCGCCGGCAACTACAAAGAAAACATCATGAGCTACAACCCGGGCGGCGTTGCCGGTAACTACATCCGCTACGCCACGATCTACCGCAACGGCCAGTTCGTCTGCTCCACCAACAGGTGTACGCCGGCGTGCTGTAACTGATCAGCCTTGCGTTATCGAGGTCGCACGTCATCGCGAACGCATGCCCCGGTCGATACGGACGGGGCATGCGCCGCTATTGCGGACAATGCGCGCCGACCGTTCCGGCGCATCGAAGCGGCGTCTTCTGCAATACTTCCACGATGACCGTCCTCCGCTTCGACAATGTCAGCAAGCAGTATCCCGGCGGCCACGTCGCGCTCGCGGACGTGAGCTTTTCGGTGACTTCCGGCGAGATGCTGTTCGTGACCGGCCACTCCGGCGCCGGCAAAAGCACGCTGCTCCGGCTCATCCATCTGTCCGAACGCCCGAGCCGCGGCGCGGTGTTGTTCGGCGAGCGCAATCTGCGCAAGGTCGGCGGCCGCGGGGTGGCGATGCATCGGCGCGAGGTGGGCGTGGTGTATCAGGATCACCGCCTGCTGACCGACCGTACCGCGGCCGAGAACGTAGCGCTACCGCTGATCCTGCGCGGCGTGCGTCGCGACGAGATCCGCAAGCGCGTGCGCAGCGTGCTCGATCGCGTCGGTCTGGGCGCGCGACTCGACGCGCTGCCCGGCCAGCTGTCGGCGGGCGAACAGCAACGGGTCGGCATCGCGCGTGCGCTGATCGGCGAGCCGCAGCTGCTGGTGGCGGATGAGCCCACCGGCAACCTCGATCCCACCCTGTCGGCCGAAATCATGACCCTGTTCGCCGCGCTGCACGAACGCGGCACCAGCGTGCTGGTCGCCAGCCACGACCTGGGGCTGGTCAAGCGCATGAAGAAACGGGTGCTGGTGCTGGATCACGGCCGGCTGCTCGACGATATCTCGCCCGAGGAACTGGCCGATGGCTAAGCCCGCCGCGTCCGGCGCCGCCGCCGCCAAACCGCGGTCGCGCATCGCTGCCTGGATCGAACACCACGGCTACAGTCTGGTCGCCAGCCTCGGACGCATGCTCGGCAAACCGTGGGCGACGCTGCTGACGGTCGGCGTGATGGCCGTGGCCGTGGCGCTGCCGCTCGGGCTGGCGCTGGTGCTGGACAACGCCGCGCGGCTGGGCGGCAATATCGAGCAGGCCCGCGAGATCGCGCTGTTCCTGAAACCCGAGATCCCGCTCGAACGCGCGAACGCGCTGGCGCGGACCCTGCGCGCGCGCGGCGATGTCGCGGAGGTCGCGCTGCGCACGCCGGACGAAGGGCTGGCCAGCCTGCGCGGTACCGGCGACAGCCACGATGTCTACGCCGATGCGCTGGCGGCGGTCGGCGAAAACCCGCTGCCGAGCGTGCTGGTGCTGCGCCCGCGCGGCGACGAACGGGTGCTGGCGACCGCGCTCGGTGCGCTGCCGGAGGCCGATTTCGTCCAGCACGACGCGGTCTGGCGCGATCGCCTGGACCGCTGGCTGGGTTTCGGCGAACGCGTAGCCTGGGTGCTGGCGGCGCTGCTCGGCCTGGGCGCCCTGCTGGTCGTGGGCAACACCGTGCGCCTGGATATCCAGTCGCGGCGCGAGGAGATCGCGGTGCTGCAGTCGCTCGGCGCCACCGACGGCTTCATCCGCCGGCCGTTCCTCTATCTCGGCGCCTGTTACGGCCTGGCGGCGGGCGCGCTGGCGCTGGGCCTGCTGACCGCCGCAGAATTCGCCCTGCGCCAACCGCTGCGGGCGCTCGCGGACAGTTACGGCAGCGGTTTCGCCTTTGCCGGCGTCGAGCCGCTGCACGCTGCGTATGTGCTTGCCGTCGCGGGCGCACTGGGTTGGCTCGGCGCCGGCGTGGTCACCGGACATTTTCTGCGTCAAACTAAAGTCTGACGCGACCGCAGGAGTCATCCCGGTCGCAACATCGCCACGGCGCAGGCTGCCGGGGACGATCTGGCGCAAGGCCGCGCCGCTCGCCGTCATCTCCATTCTGTGCCCACCGCAACGCAGCCCGAGCGAACCCGCATGCCCGCCCACGATGTCCGCCACCTGACCACCGACACCCCGCGGGTGATGGTGGTCGACGGCTCGAAACTGGTCCGCAGGCTGATCGGCGACATGCTGCAGCGCGACCTGCCCGGCGTGGAGGTGATCGGTTGCGCCGGCCTGTCCGAAGCCAAGGCCGCGCTGGAAGCCGGCCCGGTCGATCTGGTCACCACGTCGCTGGTGCTGATGGACGGCGACGGCCTGCAGGTCGCGCGCCACGTCCGCACCAGCGCCGCACAGCGCTACGTGCCGGTGATCGTGGTCTCGGGCGACGCCCAGGCGCATTTGGAAGCGCGCCGCTTCACCGAGGATGTCACTGACTATTTCGACAAGGCCGAAGGCTACGCCGCGCTGGCCACGTTCATCCGCGGCTACGTGCAGCCGCAACCGATCCCCGATGCCCGGGTGCTGTACATCGAGGACAGCATCACCGTGGCTGTGGCCACCCGGCGCATGCTGCAGGCCCACGACATCAGCGTGATCCACATGAGCCGCGGCGACGACGCCCTGGCCTATCTAAACGAACATGTCGGCCAGGACGATCTCGGCGCCGACCTGCTGCTCACCGACGTGACACTGGAGGGCGAAGTCAGCGGCCTCGACCTGCTGCGCGCGGTGCGCAACGATTTCGGCTACGGCAAGCGCCGCATGCCGGTGCTGGTGATGACCGGCGACGGCAATCGCGACAAACAGTCCAACCTGCTGCGCGAAGGCGCCAACGATCTGGTCTCCAAGCCGATCGAAGAACGCATGCTGATCACCAAGACCCTCTTCCAGCTGCGCATGGCGAAGCTGCCGGAGCGGACGACGGTCGATTGAAGCGGCGACGGATCGATCGATCGGCAACGGCTTCGCGATGCGAACCGGACACGCGACCATGTCGCATCTGACGCCCTTCGTGCATCATTCCCAGCCCACTGTCCGCAGGGATTGACCACGTCATGGCCGACGACGACCGCATCAAACTGGAAGCCTCGTGGAAGGCGCACATCGGCGATTACCTGCTGCGCGAGGAGATGACCGCGCTCGGCGCGTTCCTGCGCCAGCGCAAGTCGATGGGCGCGCGGATCTATCCGCCCGGCTCGCAGATCTTTTCCGCCTTCGACGCCACGCCGTTCGACAAGGTGAAAGTGGTGATCCTCGGCCAGGATCCGTATCACAGCGCGGGCCAGGCGCACGGGCTGTGTTTCTCGGTGCGACCCGGGGTGGCGGTGCCGCCGTCGCTGGACAACATTTTCAAGGAGATCCAGCGCGATCTGGGCATCGCGCGTCCCGACCACGGCCACCTCACGCCCTGGGCCGAGCGCGGCGTGCTGCTGCTCAACGCGGTGCTGACGGTGGAAGACGGCCGCGCCGGCGCACACCAGGGCAAGGGCTGGGAAGGCTTCACCGATCACGTGGTCGACGTGTTGAACCGCGAAAAGGAAGGCCTGGTATTCCTGCTCTGGGGCAGCTACGCGCAGGCCAAGGGCAAGGTGATCGACACCGGCCGGCATCGCGTGCTGAAGGCGCCGCATCCTTCGCCGCTGTCGGCGCATCGCGGCTTCGTGGGGTGCGGACATTTTTCGGCGACCAACGAATATCTGAGCCGAAAGGGACAGTCGCCGATCGACTGGTCGCTGCCGCCGCGCGCTGAACTGCCGGCAGTCTGAGCGCGGGCCGCACTCGAAACGACGCCCAGCCGGTCGCGCCTGCGATCCAGGTCTCCTGCACGCGCAGGGCGCCATCACCAGTCCGCGCGCCACACCGCACGCAGCTCTTGGGGCAGGCGATCGAGCGCATCCGGTAAGGCGGCATCGCCGCGCCCGTGCGCGGTTCGGCTGCTGCGATCTTTATGACGGCCATGATTCGATGATGAGCGGGCGCTCGGCACAGGAAAGCCCGGCTCCGGTGTAGGCGAATCCAATTCCCCGATCCATCGCGATCGGTGTGGTGCAATCGTATGCATCGCGCCACGCATGCCGGCCCCATTACGCTTGCGCACTCGACCCGATGACCACGCCTGTGAC
>JAYUUH010000547.1:0-2707 GCA_043754745.1 Lysobacter sp. | reverse complement strand
CGCAAGAAGCTCTCTGGAGCAGCGGCCTGAAGGCCGCTCTACGGCTCGATGATCATTGGAGCGGCGGCCTCAAGGCCGATGTACGGATCGAGGGTTATCGGGGCGGTGGCCTGAAAGCCGCATTACGGACTTGATCGGCGGATTTCGAACGTAGTCTTAGACCGATGTCACGTACAACTGCGCGTACAGCGGATGGTCCACTTCGCCCAGCAGCCGCAGGCGCTGCGTGTCGGGCAGCGCGGCGGTGATGGTCTCGAAGGTATCCAGCGGCGACAGTTCCTGCGCCAGCACCCTCGCGACCATCGGTTCGATGGCTTCGTAATCGCAGTTGCTGCGCGCGAGCCCGGCGGCGTCTTCGCGGCTCAGCAGGTCGTGCACGATCGCCAGCCGGTCGCGCACGCGCTCCCATTCGCGCGCGCCGATCTGCCCGGATTGCAGGAAGCGGTCGATGATCGCCTCCTGCAGCGCAGCCAGGCGCGTATCGCGCTGCATGTCGACCGCGAGCCGCATCTGCTGTTCGTCGAGTTCCGGCATCGACGTGCCGGTCGCTTCGGAAACGCGCGTGCCGACGGCGCGCATCCCGTCGGCGTCGGGCATCTGCTTCGACAGGATGTGATCCATCGAGCGGGCGTACAGTTCGACGAAGATCGGCTCGAAGTTCCCGACATCCAACGGCAGCGGGTTTCCCGCCAAAGGTTGCGAGCGCAACGTGTCCAGCGCCATCTGTGGCTGCATAGCGGGATCTGCGATGCAACTGCTGCCCGGCGGCACGTTCCCGGGATCGTGGATGGGATTGGTGGTGACGGTGCAGGTGGCGTGATCGTCGTAGACCCGGACCAGATCGAAGAACGACGGCATGGTGCCGTGGTCGTAAACCACCACGGCCACCCCGTCCTGCAGATGACTGCCTGCCCAGAGCTGCATCGTCGGCATTTCCCGCACCGCGAAACGGCCGACCTCGGTGAATCCCAGCGCCAGCATTTCGTCGATCAGGGCCGCGGTGCCCGGCTGCTGCCACGCCTGTACGGCGTGCGCCAGGGTGATGCGCGCGGCGATGCCGGCGTTCTGCGCCATGTCGGCCATCGCCGCGATTTTCCGGTCCAGCCACCAGGGCAGCGCGAACCGCAGCAGCAGCCACAACAACAGCACGACACCGACCAGGGTCGCCACCACAACGATCAGCACCATGACAAGACTCATTCCACTCTCCCCCGTGGCCGCAGCGGCCAGCGAGCGCGAGTGTACGGAATACCGGGGCTGGCGCGAACCCCGTCACGGTTTAGCCTAATGCGCTCCAGCCAAACCCTGGTGGCCTTGATCCGCAGCATGCTCTGTAGAGCGGCCTTCAGGCCGCCGCTCTCTTTGCGGAACCGCACGACCGCAGCGGCTTGAAAGCCGCTCAAGCCCGTGCTGCAGCCATTAAAACCGCTTCGAGCGCGACTCCATCAGCACGCCCGCCACCATCAGCCCGGTGCCCGCGATCTGCGATGGCCCATCGGCTTGTGCAGGCTCAGCACGATGGTCGATACCGGACCGATCATGCCGATCTGCGAGGCCGGCCCCGAGCCGATGCGGCAGATGCCCACCATCGTCGCCAGCACCGGCACCACCGTACACAGGGTGCCGTTGAGCAGCGATCGCCAATAGAGATCCGCCGGCAGGTCGGGCCAAGACCATGGTTTCGCCCGTTACCGAGCGCGTGGTCACGTCAGCGCCGCTTCGATCAACGCCCGGATCGCGCGCTGCGCGTTCGCGGCGAGCGTTTCGTCGTAATCGAAAGTCGCTTCATCCATATAGATGCGCTGCGCAATTTCCATTTGTACCGCATCGATACCGTTCGCCGGGTCGCCGTAGTGCCGGGTGATAAAGCCGCCCTTGAAGCGGCCGTTGAAGACCCAGTCGAAGTCGCCCTGCGCGCGCAGCGCGGCTTCGATACGCGCCTCTCGATCCGGCGCGCAACTCGTGCCTGACGCCGTTCCGATATTGAGATCCGGCAGGCGGCAGTCGAACAGGAACGGACATTCGCCGCGGATTGAATGGCCTTCCCACAGCAATAGGCGACCGTGTTCCGCGCGCAGGCGGTCGAGTTCGTCGCGCAGCGCGTCGTGGTACGGCCGCCAGTACGTTTCGATGCGCCCATCGATCTCGTCCGGCGTCGGTTCTTCGCCGGGCAGATAGACAGGATCGCCGGAGAAACGTAGCACTGGACACAGCCTGGTGGTGTTCTGCCCGGGATACAGCGACACATCGTCCGGCGGGCGGTTGAGATCGATGACATAGCGCGAATGATGCGGCGCGAGGATCGAGGCGCCGAGTTCGCGCGCAAACGCGTACAGCCGCGACACGTGCCAGTCGGTATCGGGCGCGCGGCGGGCTGCGAGCGTCATCCGCGCGGCGAGCGCATCGGGAATCGCGCTGCCGTCGTGCGGCAGGCTGACCAGCAGCGGCGCGGTGCCCCGGTGCAGGCGGAAGATTGGCGACCTCGGTGCATCGGTGTGCATGGCGGCAGGCATCGGCGTGTTCGTCCGGATTTCGGTCGGATTTCGGTCGGATTTGGGTCGGGGCTCGATGCCGCTCAGCGCATCAGCACCACTTCCTCGGCGCTGGTCGGATGGATCGCGATCGTGTCGTGCAGGTCGTCCAGGGTCAGGCCGCGTTTAAGCGCGACCGCAAAGCCCTGCAGGATCTCGTCGGCGCCATCGCCGAG
>JAYUUH010000546.1:0-2709 GCA_043754745.1 Lysobacter sp. | reverse complement strand
GTCGACACCGCCCAGCTGCAACCGCCGCTGGGCGAATTCATCGCATCGCTGGCCCGCACCCTCGACCAGTGCCAGCGCGGCGTCTTCATCTGGAATCTAGAACCCTACGACGACGTTCACGTGGAGAATGCTGAACCGCTGCGTTCCCTCTACTGCGTCGCCGCCGGCTTCAAACCGAATGCGATCCTGCGCAGTCATGGCTATACGACCGACACGGAAGTCGTGTTCTTCGACTACAGCGGCGAGGCGCTGGCCTTCCGTCGACTGTTGACTGAAGACTGGGATGGTTACGACCTGCCGTCGTTCCTGTTGCCACGTTTGAATCCTGCCGAAACCCACTACTGGTTGCGTTCGACCGCGCGCGGGCAAATGCCGGAGCGCGAGGAACTGGAGCAGTTGTGGGCGCGCGAACTGCAGGACTGGGGCGGCGCCGATGCTTTCGCTGAACAATGGAACGCTACGCGCAAGTTGTGTCATCGCTTCGTGGAGGTGGACCTGCTGCAGGCGCCGGAGATCGCGCTGGGCACGCCGCCCGATGGCCCGGCGCTGGTGTGGTGGAGCAATGCGTTCTCGTCGGTGCATGCGCTGTGGCATCTGCGTCATGCCGAACGCCTGCATGCATTCTCGCGTTGGATCGAAGTGATCGCCGAACGCTGCCCGCAGGCCTGGCTGCTCGGCGCCGACGCCAACAACTGCCCGGTCGGCGGCATCCAGGCGGCGGCCTACGCCAGTCTGCTGTCGGCGTGGCAAGGCGGCATGCACGAACCCCTGCCCGGCAGCGCCACGGCGATCCGTTTCTGAATCCATGCCCGTAAAAGAACAGCGCGCCCATGCACATCGCAGGTGAATCATGACGACCATCGACACCCTCGCGGCGGCGTCCACAACCGCCGATGCATCATCGATATTGGCGACCCGCGCGGGCGTTCCGCACGCCGCCGCACCCGCCTTCGATTTTCGTCGCCATCGCGGACCGGTCACCACCGCCGCGTGGGTGCCTAACACGCGGCAGATCGTCACCTCGGCCTACGACGGCGCGGTGGCGCGCTTCGACCTCGACACCGGCGCAGTCACCTTGCTCGGCCATCACGATCACTTGGTCAACCGTGTCGTAGTCTCCGCCGACGGATCGCGCGCCGCATCGGTGTCGTCCGACTACAGCGTCATCGTCTGGGATCTGCGCGACGGCGCGCGCATCCGGCGATTGCTCGGCCACAGCGACGATGTCGAGGATTTCTGCTTCATCGGCGAACATCGCGGCGCGTCGGTGTCGCGCGACCGGCGCATCCTGCTGTGGGATCTCGATACCGGCGCCATCACGCGCTGCATCGAAGGCCACGAGCGCGATGTGCTGAGCATCTGTGCCGACGACCGGCATCTGTATACCTCCGGCGACGACAAGACCCTGCGCGTCTGGGACATCGACAGTGGCGAGCCGCTGCGGATGTGGGGACCGTTCGAGACCGAAACCGATACCTGCGCGATCGACACGCACCATGGCCGCGTGGTGCTGGGCTGCGACGACGGCTGCATCCGCGTGTTCCCGATCCTCGGCGGCGACATCATCGCGACGATTCCCGCGCACCGCTCCGGGATCAAGAAAGTGGCGTGTTCGCCGCTCGACGGCGCGATCCTCAGCGCGGCCTACGATCAGGCGATCCACATCTGGGACGGCAACGACTTCAGCCACCGGCTGAGTCTCGAACCGCGCGCGCGGCAGTGGGAACGCTCTTTCAACTGGTCGCCGGACGGGCAGCACGTGGTGGCCGGCACCTTCGACGGCACCGTGCTGGTCTGGCAGGCGCACGACGGACGTTTCCTGACCGAACTGGGCGCCAGCGACGAAGTCGACGCGACCGGCAACGATTGTTTCAACGACATCGCCAGCGCCGGCAACGGCGACATCGCAGCGGTCAACGATGCCGGGCATGTGCGCCTGGGCCATCTGACCGATACCGATGCGCGCTGGCTGACCCGCGCCGCGCCGCGCACCGGCCGCATGCTGATGAATGCTGTCGCCGTGCTGGACGACGGGCAGCGCATCGTCGGCGGCGCGCACGACCAGCAGTTGCATGTCTTCACACGTACCCCCGACGGCCTGCATGCCGAGACCGCCACACACCTCGGCGAAGGCCCGATCAACTGCATCCGCGCCAGTACGCAGGAGGGTTGGCGGGATGCGCTGTTCGTCGCCTGCTATTCCGGCGCGATCGTGCGCACCGATCGCGATGGCGCAGCAGCGCAGGATCGTTTCGTGCACCACGAGAACGGGGTGAAGGCGCTGCGCCTGCATCCCACGCGCCCGGTCGGCGTGAGCTGCAGCGCCGACGGCGCACTCACGTCGTGGCGGTTCTCCGGCGAGCTGCTGCACCGTTTCGCCGGCCACACCGCGATCATCGACGACATCGATCTCGACCCCAGCGGCGAATACCTCGCCAGCACCGGTCGCGATTTCCATCTGCTGATCTATCGGTTGGACGACGGCGTGCTGCTGTGCGCTTTCGATCTGGGACGGCGCTCGCCGAAAGCGGTGTGCTTCGTCGACCGCGAGACGGTCGTCGTCGCCAACTATTGGGGCGAACTGCTGCGCGTCGATCTGGCCACGGGCACGATCCTGCGCCGGCAGATTGCGGCCAACGGCATAAGCGCCATCGCCCGGGTGCCTGCACGTGCGTCCGCCGAAGGCGACCGCCTGCTGGCCTCGTCCTA
>JAYUUH010000545.1:0-8007 GCA_043754745.1 Lysobacter sp. | reverse complement strand
TGCGGCACGTCGAGGACCTTCGCGGCCTCGTCGTAGGTCAGCCCCTCCACCAGCACCAGGGCCACCACTTCGCGCTGTTCGGCCGGCAGGCGCGCCATTGCTTCGGCGACCGACAGTGTTTCTGCATGCCGCTCCATGCTCGCTTCACCGACAGCGGCGCCGGCCTCTTCCGGCGCGAACACCTGCTGCCGGCGCGAACGCGCGCGCAATTCGTCCAGCCAGGCATTCCGCAGGATGCCGAACACCCACGCATCGAGCCGTCCGTCCGGGCGCCACTGAACGGAGCGCGCCAGCGCACGTTCCAACGCTACTTGCACCAGATCGTCGGCATCAGCCTGGTGCCCGGCCAGCGCGCGCGCCATGCGGCGCAGGCGCGGCAGCAGCGCGGGCAAGGCTTCGCGGATGACTTGGTCGTGGCTGTGGCGCATGCGTTCCCGGGTCATACGTCTGGGGGCGGCGTTTCCATCCATCGCCACGGCGCGCCGGTCAGCGGCGATGAATACGGCCGATGCTAGCATGCGCCCCGTTCCCGTCCGGACCCCGGTATGCGCTTCTCCCAGGTCATCCTTTGCGCATTGGCGATGCTGGTTTCGACCGCATCGGCGCAATTGCTGCCCGCGCAATTGCCGGATATCCCACCGCATTTTCCGCGCATGCCTGTCGAGGAAGCCGTCGATCCGCTCGCACGCACGCTCGCGTCCGGCAGCGACGCGCTGCACGGCTATCGCCGGCAGTTGCAGGATCTTCTGCGCAGCGATCGCGCGCGCGTCGCGCGAACGCCGCGCGGCGATCTGATGTTGCGGAGCGAATATCTCGCGATCGATGCCGTGGACGAGACGCTGCGCGGCGCCGCAGCCGCCGGATTCATCGTCGAGCGCGATGTCGACGACGAACTCGGCTTCTCGCTCACGCTTCTGCGCGACGCGCGATCGCGCAGTCCCGTGCGCGGCCTGCGCGCGCTGCGCGAAGCGATGCCCGGCGTCGAGGTCGAGTTCAATCATGTTTATATGCAGGCCGGCAGCGCGGCGCGATCGCAGCCCTCTGGAGACGCGGGCCCGCGAACACGAATACGCGTCGGCCTGGTCGATGGCGGTGTCGACGCGACGCTGCCTGTGTTCTCGCGGATCGATGTGCGACGCCACGGCTGCGACGGCAGTGCCATTCCGCAGCGCCACGGCACGCAGGTGGCGAGGCGGCTCGCCGGCGATGCCACGGGGACGCTCTATGCTGCCGACCTGTGGTGCGGCCAACGCATCGGCGGCGGCACGCTCGGGCTGGTGGATGCATTGCGCTGGATGGCCCGCGAGCGCGTGGCGGTGGTCAATATCAGCCTGGTCGGCCCGGACGACCGCGTACTGCGTCGCATGATCGAGGCGATGCATGCCCGCGGTCACGTGCTGGTCGCCGCTGCGGGCAACGATGGTCCCGCTGCGGCGGCGCTGTTTCCCGCCGCGTATCCCGGCGTGATCGCGGTGGCTGTGGTGGATGCCAAACGACGCCCGCTGCCCGAGTCCGCGGCGGGCGCGCATATCGATATCTGTGCGCCCGGGGTGATCGACGCGACGCGGGACGGACGCGGCACTTCGTTCGCCGCACCGCTGGTGGCGCGTCGCGTGGCCGGGTACTGGACCGCACCCGCACCGGGCCTCGCAGACGATGCGCTGCAACGGCTCGAACGCGACATCGTGGATAACGGCAAGCCCGGCCGCGATCCGAGCTGCGGCTCGGGCGTGATGTCACCGAGCGCGATGTCACCGAGCGCGATGTCATCTAGCATGACCTCGCCGCGAAAATGAATCCCTCCGGAACGCATCCGCCATGCCGGGAAGAATCGGCATTGTCCCGGCGTCCTGACTGCACAGCGCGGACGGTCCGCGCGATCTGGAGCTCACTCATGTACAAGACTTCGCTGTTGTTCCTCGCATTCGCCGCTGCGGGCGTGGCAACGCCCGTACACGCACAACTGCTCGGCGGCGGCGGCAACGCCACCGGCGGCATCGGCGCCCAGTTGGGTCCGGTGCGCGGCACGCTCGACGGTTCGCTCGATGCGCAAGACATGATTCAACGCGATGGCGGTCGCATCGACACGCTGCGCGAACGCACACAGGCTCGCAGCGAGCGCCTTCGCGAACGCACGCGTCGGACCGCACAGGGCACAGTCGACTCGGCGGCTGGCACGACCGCTGCACTCGGCGCGACCGTGCACGGCACGGCCTCAGCAGGCGCGCAGCACGGCCAACGGCTCGGCTCCACGGCCGCGACCACCACCGCGAATGGCGCAGCCTCGGCCCAAGGCGTTGGCGAACGAACGCCGGATGCCGCCGGTGGAGAGCGGTGACGACTCGACATCGCGCGCAGCGGGCGTGACTTCTGCGCTTGCCGGAAATGCGGCCGGAAATGCGGCCGCGACGCACCCGCGCCTGCCGGCGATCAGCGCCGACGGCAACGCCAATGCCAATGGCAGCGCCTCGGCATCGCGCGAAAACGGTTTGCGGGCGGATGCGGGCGGTTCGGCCAATGGCAACTCGACGATCGAACGCAGTCGCTCGAAGGTGGCTCCGACCGATCCTGACGCCGCCCCCCGGCGCGCAGCGGCCCAACGCGAACGCGAGGATGCCCGCTCGCCGCGCCGCTAACCTTCATAAACGACAGGAACGAAAAAAACGGCGGGTATCCCCGCCGTTTTTTTGCCCAGCCGGATGGCCTGCGGCGTTACTTCACTTCTCGATCGGATCTACCGGCACACCGGTCACCCCGCCGGAATGCTTCCCGCACTGGAAGTAGGTGCCAACCGTAGAGCATACCGTTCAAGGGATTGGTGAGCGCGTATGGGCGCTGATCACCGCCCACGACGACTCGCCGTAGACGGCCTTGCAGACCTCGTCGGTAGCGTGGAACGCCACGGAGTAATGCGGGTTGGCGACGATGGGCACCGCCCATCGTCCCTGTCTTCAGGATCGCTCGAGGCGCCGCCAGATCAGCATGCGGTTGTTCGCCGGCATCGCGATGTCCGCGACCAGGCGCAGGCCGATCGCTTCGGCGAGGGCATTCACCGCCTCGAAATCGCGGATGCCCGAACGCGGGTCGCGGGCCTTCAGCGATGCGTCGAACTCGCGGTTGCTGTCGCTGGTGAAGGTGCCGTCGCGATTGAACGGGCCATAGACGGCGAGTACCGCATCATCGGCGAGCACCGTCGCCAGCCCAGCGAAGCAAGCCTGCACTTCGGGCCATCCCATGATGTGTAGCGTATTGGCGCTGAACACCGCGTCGTAGCGTCCTGGTGGTGCTGGCGAGAAGCCGGGCACCGGTTCCAGCACTGCCTGCAGCGCGAACGGTTCTGGCGTATTCGGCAGCGCCGCCTCGTCGAGCCACAGACGGATGCTCGGCAGATAATCCACATGATCCGAACACTGCCAGCGCAGCCACGGCAGCGCGGCTGCGAAATGCACCGCATGCTGCCCGGTGCCGCTGCCGATTTCCAGCACTTCGCGACGGTCTGCGAAGTATTCGCGCAACACCGACAGGATCGGATCGCGGTTGCGTTCGCAGCTCGGGGATTGGGGTTTGGGCGGCATCGCGTCCGTGGTCATTCTGTCGCTCATCATGGAATCGTAGGCGCTGGCCGCGCGGTCGTGCGCGGCATCATAATGTCAATCCAAACCCTGTCATCCCTCCACGGACTCAGCCCGTGGAGGGATCTGCTTTCGTTCTTTGCAAAAAAGTGAAATGTCGACTGTTCGCGCCAACAGCAAATCCCCCCCGCTGATCGCTGCGCGATCAACGGCCCTCTTTTTCAAAGGGGCGAACGGTGGCTACCGCTTGTATCGCTTGAATCAAACCTGCCCGAGAAGCGGATTAGAGTAGGAGAATCATCCGGCCCTGACGCTAGCCTTCGAGTTCGTACGAGTAGAGTCCGTCGATGATGAACCCGAACTCCGGGTCGTTCCCCGACCTCGGCACGAATGCAGGCGAACGCGGCAAAAACAGTCCTTTTTCCTGCACGAAGAAATTCGATGTCACGATGTAGATTCCATCTTGCGTGGCATAGACGCGCTTGGGCCCAAGCGCCTTGAGCTCGGCCGGCCATCGGTCCGGCGGAAGTTGCGCGCCTGCAGGCGTCTCGCGCATGAGGTCCGGCGCAATCTCCAATAGTGCGGCAAACTCCAGAGCGCGGGACCCCCGCAGACATCCGGTCAGCATCAGAAGAAGGATCGTTGTAACGGCAAAAGTCCGCATCATCGTGGTCTAACGCTCCGTGCTGGTCGTCGCCATCGATGTGAACTCACAATTAGCCGGATCGGGCCGAAGCTGGCCTTGATCATGGCAATGGCAGCACTCGAAGACCGACGGGCTTTGGATTTTTCAGGCAGAGCCAGCTACATCGTATGCGTGGCTTTATCCGAATTGAGGATGCCCGCGAGGATGGCTTCGATCTTGTTCTTCACCGCTTCGCCTTCGGGGGTGTCGGCGAACTGCACGCCGATGCCGGCGACGCGGTTGCCCTGGGCGCCGGACGGCGTGACCCACGCGACCTTGCCGGCCACGGGCAGGCGTTCGGCGGATTCGGGCAGGGTCATCAGCAGGAAGACTTCGTCGCCGATGAAATAGCGCTTCGGGGTAGGCACGAACACGCCGCCTTGCTTGATGTAGGGCATGTATGCCTGGAACAGGGCGTTCTTGTCCTTCACCGCGAGAGAGAGGATGCCCTGGCGGGCGCCGCCTGCCGCTTTCATGTTCATCGTCGTACTCCAGAAGCTTTCTGAGACGCCCCGCCTGCCGGTTTGCCCGGGCAGCGCCACTGCGCGAGCAGTTCGGCCAGCGCCAGGTCGGCGCGGACCGTGGTCCGCAGCAGGTCGCGGGTGCGGTTGGCCGCATCGAACCATGCTGCGAGGGTGCGGATTCTGATCGGATCGGTAAAGCGCCCGGCTTCGGCCAGGGCCAGATCGGCGGCGTGACGCAGGCGCTGGTCGAGATCTTCGGCGTCGGCCCAGCGTTTCGCGGTTTCCAATGGCGAGCGTTCGCCGCGGCCAACGGCCTGCAGATCGGCGGCGATATCGCGGCGCAGGTCCAGGCCGCCGTCGCGCAGCCAGCGGTCGGCTAGGCCGGGATGACCGCGGGCGGCGGTGAGCGCTTCGTTGGCGACGGCGTCGGCGTGGCCCTGCGCCAGCAGCCAATCCAGAGCTTCGCCGGCCGGCGGCAGGCGGAATTCGATGCGCTGGCAGCGGCTGCGGATGGTCGCGGGCAGGCGCGCGGGCTGGGCGCTGATCAGCCACAGGTAGCGGCCGGGATGCGGTTCTTCCAGGGTTTTCAGCAGCGCGTTGCAGGCGGCGTGGTTGATGGCGTCGGCGGGATCGAGAATCACAATCTGCGCCCCGCCGTACTGCGGGGTGAGCGCAAGCTTTTCGGAGATCTGGCGGATCTGTTCGATCACCAGCTCGGTGCGCAGCCGCGGCGGGCGCGCCTTGTCGTTCCACTCGTAGCCGACGAAGCTCAGGTCGGGATGGCCGGAGTGTCCGAACGGATGCGCGGGGCGGCCGTCCGGGCGCAGTTCGGGCGATTCGCGCTGATAGCGATTCTCGAACAACTGGCAGCTGCGGCAGCGGCCGCAGGGTTCGCCTGTGCTGTCGCGCGCGGTGCAAAGCATGCGCTGGGCGAGACGCTCCGCGAGCAGGCGTTTGCCCAACTGCGCCGGGCCGCAGAACAGCAACCCATGGCCGAGGCGGCCGCTGTCGAGCGCGGCAGTGGTCTGCGCGTACATGCGCTGCTGCCAAGGCGCGAACGCGGGCAATTGCAGGCTCATGCGTGCCATCCCGGGAATTCAGGCTGGCGGCGATCATTGCTGTTGCCCCCTTTGAAAAAGGGGGCGAAGAGGCGCGTTTGCGAGGCATTGCCTCGCGCGCCGATGAGCGCCCGAGCGCTGTGCGCGAGGGCCGGAATCGGCGATCGCAAAGCGATCGACGGGGGGATTTGCTTTTGCTTTGCTTTCGCAGACAGCAATAGCAAATCCCCCCTGCCCCCCTTTTTCAAAGGGGGGGACAGCAGGGCATACGCATCACTCGACACGCGCATCTCCATCAGAACCCGCCGCGCGCGATGAACATGCGCAGGATCGCGACGGCGTCGGCGGCGACTTCCGATGCGCTCTGGGTGGCGTCGATCACCCGCACACGATCGGGCGCGGCGCGCGCGCGGTCGAGAAAGGCGCGGCGCACGTTCTCGAAGAAATCGTCGCGCTCGCGTTCGATGCGATCCGGGCCTTGCCCGCCGAACGCCAGATCCCGGCCGCGGGTGCGCTCGCGACCCTGCGCGACGCCCAGATCCAGCAGCAGGGTCAGGCCGGGCTGGAGACCGACCACGCGCTGTTCGAGTTCGGCGATGAACGCCGGATCGATGCCGCGACCGCCGCCCTGGTAGGCGTAGCTCGAATCGGTGAAGCGGTCGCTGATCACCCAGGCGCCGCGCTGCAATGCCGGACGGATGGTTTCGCGCACGTGCTGCGCGCGCGCGGCGAACATCAACAGCAGTTCGGTTTCGGCGGCGGGCGGTTCGTGCTGCACGCCATCGACGGCCACGTTGAGGAGCAGATCGCGGATCTGTTCGGCCAGCGGCGTGCCGCCGGGCTCGCGCGTGGACACCACCTCATGACCGGCCTGCTGCAGGGCATCGCGCAGGGCGTTGAGCACGGTGGTCTTGCCCGCGCCCTCGCCGCCTTCCAGCGAGACAAAATGCGGATGGCGCTCGAGACCGTGCGCGGCAGTGGCGATGTCGGTCATTGCGCGCGCGCCTGCTGAGCGCGGTAACGCTTGATGTATTCCACGACCGCGGCCTGGTGCTCGGCATAGGTCTTCGAGAACACGTGATGGCCGCTGCCGTCGCCCACCGCGACGAAGAACAGCGCGTCGCCGGGCGCCGGATGCGCGGTGGCCTGCAGCGCGTCGCGGCCGGGCATGGCGATGGGCGTAGGCGGCAGGCCATCGCGCGTGTAGGTGTTGTAGGGCGTGTCGGTGCGCAGATCGCTTTTGCGGATGTTGCCGGTGTAGGCGCTGCCCATGCCGTAGATGACCGTGGGGTCTGTTTCCAGCCGCATCGGCACCTTCAGGCGGCGCAGGAACAGGCCGGCGATCTGCGGGCGTTCGCTGGCGATGCCGGTTTCCTTCTCGACGATGGACGCGAGGATCAGCATCTCGTACGGCGTGTCGAGCGGCAGATCCTTGTCGCGACCGTCCCAGGCTTCGGCCAGCGCCTTCTCCATCGCCGTGGCCGCGCGCTTGAGCACGTCCAGATCGCTGTCGTTGCGGGTGTAGAGATAGGTTTCGGGCAGGAAGCGACCTTCCGGATGCTGCGCGCCCAGGCCGAGTGCGCGCATCAGCGCCGCGTTGTCGAGATCCGCGGTCTTCTGCTGCAGCGGCGTGGCTTTCGCCAGCACCGCGCGCAGCTCGCGGATGTTCCAGCCTTCGACGATGGTGAAGCGGTAGTTCATGACCTTGCCGTCGCGCATCCGCGACAGCAGATCGCGCGGCGTCATGCCGGGCTCCAGCGCGTATTCGCCGATCTGGATCTTGCCGGCGGCGCCCATCTGCTTGGCCAGCGCGCGCCATTCGAGGTCGCGGGTTTCGATGCCGAGTGCGCCCAGCTTGCGCAACACCTTCGGCAGCGAGTCGCCGGGCGCGACCATCACGCTGTCGCCCGGCTCGATGTCTGCGATGGCTGCGTCGGCGAAACCGAGGAACCGCTGATAGGCCACCACGCCGAGCGCGCCCGCCGCGACCACGATCAGCGTCAGGAACAGCAGCGCGAGCATGCCGAGGCGGGATTTTTTCCTGGGAGCTGGACTCACGGAGCGTCCTCGTTCTGTGCGACATCGGTGGATGCGATGTCGGTGGATGCGACATGGATTGAGATGTGGTCGAAAGCGGGATGCGCGACGGCGAGCCGCCTGCGCGCCTCGGCGACCGCGGGATGCGGCGACCACGCACGGTCGCCGAGCCGGGCCACCGGCAGGATACC
>JAYUUH010000544.1:0-2715 GCA_043754745.1 Lysobacter sp. | reverse complement strand
GCGTCGGCGGGCGCGACCGATAGTCCTACCGCGCCCATCGCCGCCAGATCGGGCAGATCGTCGCCCATGAAACTCACCGCATCGAGGCCGATGCCGAGTTCCGAGCAGAGCTCGCGCACGCAGGCGAGCTTGTCCTTCACGCCGATATGCACGCGGACCTTGAGTTCGTTCGCGCGATGCGCCGCGACCGGGCTGAGGCGGGCGGTGATCAGCGCCACTTCGATGCCGACCTGGCGCAACAGCACCAGCCCCTGGCCGTCGTGGACGTGGAAAGCCTTCATTTCGCGGCCTTCGCTGTCGAGGAACAGGCGGCCGTCGGTGAGCGTGCCATCGACATCGAAACAGGCGAGGCGGACGTTGGCCGCTTTCGCCATCAACGTGCTGTCGGTGGCCGCGCGCCGGCTCAGCGGGAGGTGTTCGATGGGCGAGGTGAGATCGATAGAAGAAGTCATGCTCACACGACCCGCGCGCGCAGCAGATCGTGGATGTTCAGCGCGCCGACCACCCGGCGTTCGCCGTCGATCACCAGCAGCGCATTGATCTTGTGCGCCTCCATCAGCTGCGCGGCTTCGACCGCGAGGGCCTCGGCGTCGATGGTGACCGGGCTGCGGGTCATGAGTTTCTCGATGCGCGTTTCGCGCACGTCGGTGGACGGGTCCGCCAGCGAACGGCGCAGGTCGCCGTCGGTGTACAGCCCGAGCAGGCGGTCGTCGGTGTCGACCACCGCGGTCATGCCCAGCCGTTTGCGGCTCATTTCCAGCAGCGCGTCGCTCAGGCTCGCGTCGGCGCGCACGCGCGGAATGTCGTCGCCGGAATGCATCACATCCGCGATGTGCAGCAGCAGACGGCGGCCGAGCGCACCGGCCGGATGCGAACGCGCGAAATCTTCGGAAGTGAAGCCGCGGGCTTCGAGCAGCGCGACGGCCAAGGCGTCGCCCATCGCCAGCGATGCGGTGGTGCTGGCGGTCGGCGCGAGCGCCAGCGGGCAGGCTTCGGCCGGCACGCTGACGTCGAGATGCAGGTCGGCCTCGCGCGCCATCGTCGACTGCGGGCGCCCGGTCATCGCGATCATCCGGTTGCCCTGTCGCTTGAGCACCGGCAGCAACGTCAGGATTTCGTCGGATTCGCCGGAATACGACAACGCCAGCACCACGTCGCGATCAGTGATCATGCCCAGGTCGCCGTGGCCGGCTTCGCCCGGATGCACATAGAACGCCGGGGTGCCGGTGGAGGCGAAGGTCGCGGCGATCTTGCGGGCGATGTGGCCGGATTTGCCCATGCCGATGCAGACCACGCGTCCCTGGCATGCCAGCAGGGTGCGGCAGGCGGCGCTGAATTGACCGTCCAGCCGCGCTGCCACCGCCGCGAGGCCGTCGCGTTCGATCTCGAACACACGGCGGCCGCTGTCGGCCAGGGCTGCATCCGAGGACGCGCCGCGGATCGGGATGGGCTGGATCGATGAGGCATTCGCCATTGGGGAGCAGACGGCTTTCCGTTACGCTAAGCGGGCGATTCTACGCACCCGACCCCGGGATTGCCCGCACCTCCCATGAATGCAGCGTCGCGCTGCGCAGGACTCCGACCCTCCGATGACCCCCGACACCATCCGCCAGCTGATCGAACAGGGCCTGCCCGGCGCCCGCGTCCACGTACAGGGCGACGACGGGGTGCACTTCGAGGCGCTGGTGGTGGCCGAGGTGTTCCGCGGCAAACTGCCGCTGGCCCGCCACCGCATGGTCTACGCGACCCTCGGCGAACTGATGGGCGGTGCGATCCATGCGCTGGCGCTGAAGACGCTAACGCCGGAAGAAGCCGGCTGAGTTTCTCGTGGGAGCGGCGCAAGCCGCGATGACGCGCACGGATATCTTGGAATCGAGCATGAAACCAACGCCTTGTTCCACTGTGCGGGCTGTATGCGATGCAATCGATGGATTCGTCGGAGAACCGACGGATTTTGAGCTGGCCATCGCCGATACGCTCCTGAACCCTATCGGCATCAATATGGCGATCATCGCTGATCGGATATTGGCCAAAGCGTGGGAACCGGATGATTTCGAACAGTATCCGGGTTTCCGCATATACCGCTATAAACAGATGGAATAGTGATTCGATGGAATAGTGGTCCGAATCCGTCGGATCCCGTTCCCCACCGGCTGGCGCCGCCGTCTTGCGCCGCTCCTTGAAGATATCCCAAGACTCCCATGCAAAAAATCGTAGTCACCGGCGGCGCGCCGCTCCAGGGCGAAGTCCGCATTTCCGGCGCGAAGAACGCGGTATTGCCGATCCTGTGCGCAACCCTGCTCGCCGATGGGCCGGTGGACATCGGCAACGTCCCGCATCTGCACGATGTGATCACCACGATCAAGCTGCTGCGCGAACTCGGCGCCGTGGTGGAGCACGACATCGAAGCCGGCCATGTGCGCGTCGATGCGCGCAGCGTCAACAGCCACGTCGCGCCGTACGAGCTGGTGAAGACCATGCGCGCCTCGGTGCTGGTGCTGGGGCCGCTGCTGGCGCGCTACGGCGCCGCCGAAGTCTAGCTGCCGGGCGGTTGCGCGATCGGTTCGCGCCCGGTGGATCAGCACATCAAGGGCATGCAGGCGCTGGGTGCCGAGGTGTCGGTGGATCACGGTTTCATCAAGGCCAAAGCCGAACGCCTGCGCGGCGGCCGGGTGGTGTTCGACATGGTCAGCGTGGGCGCGACCGAAAACGTGC
>JAYUUH010000543.1:0-8028 GCA_043754745.1 Lysobacter sp. | reverse complement strand
TTATAGGAGTCGCCGACGCTACCCATCGACGGCTCGATCCCCGCTTCGGCCAGCCGCTGGGTATAGCGGATCGATACGTACTGCACGCCGCGGCGCCGTGGTGGATATCATCCAACCTGCGTCGATGGACGCGCGTGCAGTGCCTGCTCCCTTGCGCACACCGTACACCAGCCGGTTTTCGTCCCACACCCGCTTCCCCGCACAGACTGCGTCCTGACGCGCATGCGCCGAGCACAAGGCCGGATCGGCCTTGTGCCCGGCATGCACGCAGTAAGTCGACGAATCAATCGGCAAGATCCTGCCGAGATACCTGCGGGAATCCGGTCAGCGGATATCGTCAATAAACTCCAGCTTGGCGTTGACGAATCTGGGTTCTTTTAAGGTCTTCCGCAATGTGGTCGCGAAGAACTTGTGGCTCTCATCGACGAGGGTCACGTTCAGGAGGAAGTACGGAAAGAAGCCGATGCCTGGCAGATCAACGTCCTGGATCAGCGACACTTCTACCTTGCCGTTAGCCTTCGGTGTGAAGGTCCATCGGTTGTGCATCCGCTCCACCCGTACCACACCGGGCGTATGCGGCAAGGCGTTGGGCATAGACACCACATCGAGCACGACCTCCTTGGTCTGCTTGTCCTGTTCGAACATTGTCGCGATCAGCAGCTCGCGATCGGCGAACGGTCCGGGGAGCTCCACGCGCCACATATCCTTGTCGTAGCCGCCTCGCACCGGGTCGAAGTTTTTGATGCGGGTCATTTCCTTGCACCCGGGAATCCATTCTTTGCAAACCTCCAGAGTGTCGCCGACGAACACATGCTGCGAGGTCAGCTGGGTCAGCGTGTAGTCGCCCTCCATCACCGTCCGCGCCTTCATCAGCGGGTCGCCCGGGGCCTTCAACAAGTAGACCTTAATGCCATCCTCGTCCTTGGCGAGCTTCCATTCAGCCGAACCGGAAGCCACCCACATGAAATGCGCGACAAGCACTGCCATCACAACCAAGCTAAACGCAAAATAGAGCCTCTTCCAGAGCGGATCCTTGATTTTCTTGGGGGCGGCGGCCTTGTCCGTGGCTGCGGTATTCGATACTTCTGTCATGTTGTCTTCCTGTCGTTGGGATGGTCTGGGTGATCGAACACGAGCGCAGCTCGCGGGGCAGCGGCGGTCAGGCCGACACGGCCCCCGCTTCGGCGGGCGCGTTCCGGGTTTGGGTCAGAATGTCGGCGAGATACTTCGCCAAGCAAAGCAGCGTGAGTGTCGGCGCGACCCGTCCGTTCTCCGGGATGAGCGAGCCGTCGCAGACGTAGAGATCGCGCACGCTGGTTTCGAGTCTCGCGTCGACATCGCTGCCTACACGCAGCGTACCGAGGGCGCCGCCGGAAAACATCGGCGCCTTGAATATGTCACCGGCACCGGCGCGTTCGAGGATCGCCCGCGCCGCCTGCTCGCCGCGCGCGAGCTTGTCGAAAACCGCGGCATCGAGCGTTTTGTGGTAGCGACCATCGGCGGAGAGCCCGCCGCCGACTTCGTCGTGGGCCATGACCGTGATTCCGAGGTGCTCGGGATACGCGAACATCCGCGTAACCTGCATGTACTGCAGCATGAACATGCGAAACGGCAGCTTGTGGACGTTCGCGTCCTTCAGGACGATGCCCTCTTCGAGCGTCATTTCCATGGTGCCGCAGAAACTGTCGACGCCGCGAAGGCCCGGGACGCGCCCGAACAGCGTAAAGCTGGGATCGATGTAATAGCCGCCGGCAGCGACATGCTGCAGCCCGCTGCCGCGCAGCAGCAGCGGGGTCGCCAGCGAGCCCGCGCAGACAACGACCCGTTCCGCCCGGAACCGGACGGTACGGCTGCCGAACGTTCCTTCCCTGATCCGGCATTCCACGCCGACCGCACGCCCGTTATCGATCAATACCCGTTCCACGAGGGCCCGGCACTTGAGCACCGCGCCCTGGCGCACGGCTTCGTCGACGAAGGTCAGCGCTTTCCACTTGGCGTCGTACGAGTAGACGCCGTTGCACTTCGACTGGTCGATCAGCATCAGCTTCTTCTTCCAGCCGTCGTGACCGGCCGCGATGGCTCCTTCCCGCATCCTGTGCGACTGCGGGCTCATGAGCGCGTCCGGCATCTCGGCGAGCGGAACCTGTAGCCGGATCGCATCGTAGGCGGGCTGCAGATCGATCCCGAGCGCGCGATAGGCATCGATCGGCGGTTCGTCCATGACCGCCAGATACATCGCGCTCGAGCCGCCTGCGGCGTACACCCTGGCGTCCTTGAGCTCGTCGGCCACACGGACCTCGTTGAACATCGACGCGAGCGTCCAGACCGTCTCCTTGAGCGGGAAATATTGCCCCCGCTCCAGGATCAGCACCTTTTGCCCGCGACCACTGAGTTCGCGCGCAATCACGGCTCCGGCGGTACCGGAGCCGACCACGATGCAGTCGTAGATTTCGCCGTCTTCGGAGTTGGTCATGGTTTGGTCGGTGCCTGCTGCGTCCCGCCCTTTCCCTGGGTCAGGTGCTTGCGGTAGCTCTGCATCTGACGCTCGCGATAGGCGAAGTCGGTCAGCGAGCGCTGGGTATGGAACTCGTCGTCGATGGCGACGTTGAGCGCGACGGCGGACGTCTCCACGACGGTGATCCGACGCTTGAGGAGGTTGTTCATCGACGCCTTCATTGGCAACCATACCCTGCCGAACTGTTTGACCTCGATCACCGAATATTCCTTGTAGAAACGACCCGAGGGGTCGTACAGCTCGTCTTTGAGCACGTTGAAGCGTTCCTTGTCGACGTAGGTCACGATGCGGCTGTAGTACGAACGTTTGCGACGGCTGGCTGTCGGGGTCATCTCGATCTTCCAGACCGGGCGGCCGCGATACGTATCCTGTCCCAGCAGCTTGTAAGTGTAGTCGCGGATCTTCCTGTCGTCGGAGGAGTCCTCGGTCGACACCTCCGATCCGAACATCGCGGCAGCCTCGCTGCCATTGGAAACAGCGGCCAAACGCTTGACCTTGGTGAGTACGGGCAGGTACACCCAAATGTCGAAAGGCTTGTTGTCGTCGGCATAGATCCACGACAGCATCGTCGTACCTTTGTCGCTGATGGGGTCGACAATGACGTCGAGCGACTTGTGGTCGACTCCGCCCTGTGCGACGGGCTTGTGCTTGCTGAATACTTCGAACTGGATGTTGCGCGGCTTTTCCGTGCAGGAGAGTTTACCGTTGGACAAACTGTAGCGGCATGTCGAGAACTTCATTTGGCGGACCGAAGACGAATAGCTGCGGTTCGTCACATCGTCTACCTTGATCATGATCTCGCGGGCGTCCTGCGCGAGGGTTACGGTCGGGGCGGCCAGGAACAGCGCCGCGAGAAAAATACGGTAGGCGGTTTTCATCCAATAGTCTCCTTTTGAACTTCGGTCTGAATGTCGACAACGGGATGGGCAGCAGCAACAGATCGTTGAGCACACCCAGGATCGCTAACGCAAAAACGTGACTATGTTGGACATATCACTGCGAAAGCGATCACATTATGCCGAAGTTCAGACCAAGCATCAGGACAGTTGAAACCCTTGCCCACGACCGCTGAATTCATGCGCGACCACGGCTCCGGCGGTGCCGGAGCCGACCACGATGCAGTCGTAGATTTCTCAGTCTCCGGACAACGTCATGGCTTCGACGGCGCCTGCTGCGTCCCGACTTTCCCCTCGGTCAGGTACTTGCGGTAGAGCTGCATATGACGCTCGCGATAAGCGAAGTCGGTCAGCGAGCGCTGGCTCAGAAACTCTTCGTCGATGTCGACGTTGAGCACGAGGCCGGGATGCTCCCAGGTGGTGATCCGGCGTTTGGTAAGGTTGTTCATCATGGCATCCGTGACCACCCAGACCTTGCCCAACTGTTTCACATTCAACACCGACAACTGTTTGTAATGCCTGCCGGTACGATCGTAGAGATCCTCCTTCAGCACGAGGAAGCGCTCTTTGTCGACGTAGGAGACGATGCGGCCGTAGAAGGAACGCTTGCGGCGGCTGGCCGTCGGGGTCAACTCGATCTTCCAGACCGCGCGGCCGCGATAGGTGTCCTCGCCAAGCATCTTGTACGTGTAATCCCCCACCTTCCTGACGTCCGCGTCTTCGGCCGACAGTTCCGAACCGAACACGGCTCCGCTCTCGCCGCTATCGGCGACGGACACGATGCGCTTGACCTTGCTCAGCACGGGCAGATAGACCCAGAAGTCCGAAGCCTTTTCGTCTTCGGCGTATCCCCAGGACAGCATCGCCGTGTTCTTGTCGCTGATCGGCTGGATGATGACGTCGAGCGCCTTGTATTCGAGCTCGCGCAGTCCCGGGGGGCGACGGGTCTTGCCAAACGACTCGAAGAGCACGATGCGCGGCTTCTCGGCGCAGGACAGCTTTCCGCCGCTGACCTTGTAGCGACAGGTCGAGTACTTCATCTGGCGGACCGAAGACGAATAGCTGTGATTCGTCGCATCGTCCACCTTGATCATGATCTCGCGGGCGTTCTGCGCGAGGGATACCGTCGGGGCGGCCAAGAACAGCGCCGCGAGGAAAATACGGTAGGTGGTTTTCATCCAACGGTCTCCTTTTTGAACTTCGGTTTGAATGTCAACAACAGGGCGGGCAGCAGGAACAAGTCGTTGAGCAGACCCATGAAGATCGCCAGCGCGCCGAATTTGCCCATGTTGGACGTGCCCGCTGCAGAGGCGATCGCCATGATGCCGAAGCCCAGGCCCAGGATCAGCGAGGTGAACACCACGCCCGGGCCGGTTTCGGCCATGGTCCGCCGCAGCGCGGCGTTGACATCGCCGTCCTCGGCGAGCTGCAGCTGGTAGTTCGAAATGAAGTGCACGGTGTCGTCGATCGAGATGCCGATGATGATCGGCGCGAGCATCATCGTGAAGAAATCAAGGGGAACTCCCGTGATCCCGAGCAGCCCCAGAGTGAGCAGCGCAGGGATCAGGTTGGGAATCAACGCGATCATTCCGACCTTGAACGAGCCGAACACCAGCAGCAGGATCACGCTCACCACCACAAGAGCGATGCCGAAAGTGATGGCCTGGTTTTCGGTGATGTACTGGGACGCCTGCATCTGCAGCGCGAAGACGCCGGTGATGGACACGTCGGTCTTGGGGTACTTCGTCTTCAGCTCTGCCATCATCTCGTCGATGTCGGCGCGCATCTGCTGAAAGACCTGGTAGTACTCGTACGACCCATAGCTGTGCAGCGAGATCTTGATATTGGCCTTGCGGTAGCTTTCGTCGACCAGGCGCTGGCGCTCGCTCGGATTCGCGTTGTTGAACAGGAACAGCGTCTGCGACAGCGTTTCGCGCGTGTCGGGGATCCGATCGTACTCCGGGGCGTTGCCGTTGAGTTTCCGGTTGGCGTCCTTCGCCACATAGGCGATGGAGTTGGTCGTCACCACGTACTTCTTGTACTTGCTCTCGAACTTCTTCTGCAGCGCGTCCATCGCCTTGAGCACGTCCGGATCCTGCAGGGCGAAGTCCTCCTTGAAATCGAGGTACAGCACCATGACGTAGGCGCCCATCATGTGCTCGTCGGCAACCTTCACGCTCTGCGTGAAAGTCGAGTCCTCTGGATACTGGTCCAGGATCTGCGAGTCGATCTTCACCTGGGTCGCGCCGTAAATGGAGACCAAGAGCACCAGGATGAAGGGAATGATGAACGCAACCGGACGCCTCTCTACGAGTGGGACGACCTTGTCCAAGGCCGACCTGAGTGGCGGCAGCACATCCAGGAACCGCTTCTTCTCCGGCGTGGCGACGATCACCTTCTTTTTCGACACCGTCGGCCAGAGGTCGATCAGTAGCGGCAGCAGGTAGAAGGTCAGCAGCAAAGCGAACAGGATGCCGAGGGTCGACATGATCGCGAAGTTCTGGATCGGAACGACCGGCGTGATGTTCAGCGCCATCGTGCCAGCTATGTTAGTGAAGCCGGTCAGGAGCAGCGCCACGCCGGCGAACTTGTAGGTGCGGCGCAGCGCATTCTGATGGTCAACGCCGGATGTGCGCAGGCGGGTGTAGCCGGTCAGCGCGTGGACCGAATCAGCGACACCGACGGTCAAGATCAGCAGGATGGTGAGGATCAGGAAACCGGTGACGGTGAGTCCGAGCAACCCGGTGACGCCAAGCGTGAAAACCGTGCTCAGGATGACGATCAGCATCGACCACACCACGGCCGACACGGAACGGAACAGGAACCACAGCAGCACCATGATGATCGCGAACGCGGCCACGTAAAGAATGCCCATCTCTTCGGACATCTTCACGTCGTGCTCGGCGGCGGCGGTATTGCCGACCGCGTAATAATCCAAGTGCTTGGCGTACTCGGGCTTATCGAGGATCTTCTTGATCTCTTCGAACAGCTTCAGGTAGTCGCCCTGGTCGGTGGGCTTGAACTCGACCGGCTTTTCATCGTCTGGCGAGGCGGTCTGATCAAGCGACAGAACCGTTTCCTCGGTGATCTCCTCCGCGTCGACCGGGATGGCGCCGAAATCGGTTTCGATATGAATTCCGCCGTATTTGTGATCGCGCGAGAAGAACTGGAGCGGCAGCTGCTTCTCGGCTTCCGCGATCGCCTTGATCTCGGCGATAGCTTCGGGCGAGGTGGGCACCGTGTCGCCGACAAGTGCCCTGGAAGCCAGCACGTCCCCGTCGACCGTCAGCACCGGAGCGTTCACCAGGGTGTCGACCTTGACGATGTGTTCGAGCGCAGATTGCTCGCCCTCCTTGAGCTTGGCGCGGAAGTTGATCAAGTCGTCCTGGATTCCGCGGACCGCCTCAAGAGAGGCTGGCGAGAAGACGTCGCCATCCTTCGGCTTGTAGACGATGTAGACGCCGTCCTCGCTACCGAACTGCGCGTGGTAGCGATGGAATGCGACCAGTGTCGGGTCTTCCTTTTGGAACCAGCCCTCGATGGTCATGTCCATGCGCAGCTTGCTGATGCCGAAGATGCTCGCGGCAAGCAAGGCAAGGAAAGCAATGCAGACCAGCAGGCGTCTCTTGCGCAACGCATCCGGAATGTTTTCGAAGTGCTCGGATAATCGGCTTACGATTCGCTCTCTAACGGACATGAATGCAATTCCTGTTGGTCATGGTGATTGCCGTGCGGAGGTTCGACGCCCCTGCAAAGACAGACTGGTTGGGGGTTCGATGCGGCGATGCGTTCCGGGTCCAGCCCGTGCCATCGGTCGCGCCAGGCCGGCGCTTCATTGGAAGAGCCTCGCGATCACCGCACTGCCGTCCGCGCCGACGACGGACACATGGTCCGCGTCGACATCGATGCAGACCGCAGGCTTGGCCAGGAACTTGTCCCACCCCAATTCCGGCGGCTGGTCGCCGTTGCCTTGCGTCGCGCGGACGATCACCGTCTCGCAGGCTTTCGGCAGCTTTTTCGGACGATAGCTGCGGCAGGCATTCTCGTTGGCGATCGAAAGTCGATAAGCGAGCATGAAATGCTTTTTGGGTATCCAGATGTTGTTGCGCTGGATGAGTTCGAAAAGGTAGTCGGCGCGCTGGTCTTCGGGGACTTTGCGGAATTCGTCGGCATTCAGCTGCTGCTTGCCGCCGAACGACTTGATCAGGCTGACGAAGGCTTCGGCAATTTCATCCGAGACAGTACGGACGGACGACGACGCCGGGCAGCGGCAATCCACCAGCACCAGACGATCGACCGCGATCTTCTTCTTCAGCAGCTGATGCACCATCTCGAAAGCGACGACCGCGCCGTTGGAATAGCCGACCAGGCTCAGACTGCTGCAGTCCCGCAATGTCGCAAGGGCTTCGATGTTGGCTTCGGCCATCGCGTGTATGGAATCGAGCGGTTCACGCTTGCCATCCAGGCCAACCCCCTGGAACCCGAACATCGGGCGGATGCCGTTCATCACACGACCCAGAGTCGCCAGCGACAGGACGCTGCCGTCGGCACCCGGGACGGCGAAGACCGGCTGTCCAGAAGCATTGATCTGCATCGGTACGAGAAGGCCGCCGGAGA
>JAYUUH010000542.1:0-2726 GCA_043754745.1 Lysobacter sp. | reverse complement strand
ACCTTAGATTGGTCCGCATCCGACTGAATACGATTAATCACTGGGACAACCACACGATGGATACCACCATGGAACTCGACGAACTCAAGCAAGCCTGGCAGACGCTCGACAAGCGCCTCCAGCAGCAGAACGCATTGCAACTCACCATTTTCCGCGAGCAGAAGATCGGCAGCATCAAAAGCAGCCTGCGCCCGCTCTTCTGGGGGCAGGTGCTGCAGATGATGTTCGGCATCGCCACTGTCGTGGCCGGCGTGTGGCTGTGGAGAAACTTCCCGACCCACACCGCCATCCTGATCTCCGGCATCGTCGTGCAGCTGTACGGCATCGCGACGATCATTGCCAGCGACGTCGTGCTGGTCGGCATCGCCCGTATCGATCGCAGCCTGCCGGTCCTGGAGGTTCAGCAGCGGCTCGCGAAACTGCGTCGCGACTATCTCATCGGGGGCGCAGTCGTCGGTTTGCCGTGGTGGTTGCTGTGGATGGTGCCGCCAGTGATCCTCATGTCGCTGCATGCGCAGCGCACCGGCCAGACTACCCTCCCGCTCGCGGTCTTTGGATGGGCCGCGTTCGGCGTGCTCGGCTTGCTCGCTACGCTGGGCTTCTATCGCTGGTTGCGGCGGCCGGGCCGCGACGCCCTGGCGAAGCGATTGGACGACAGCGCCGCCGGCAGCAGCCTGCGCAAGGCGCAGGCCGAACTGGATGGATTGAAGGCGTTCTCCGAAGACTGATCCGCACGGATTTCGATCCACCATGTCGTAGGAGGGTCGGCCCAGGTCGAGTTGAGTACGCGACACAGCTGATGCCGTGCCCACGGCCGGTGGAAACGACATGCTGGTTTAGTAGGAGCGGTTTAGGCCGATGAAATCCCGCCGAAATCCAGCGGGGCGCGGCTCCGCAGGGCGACTACCCCTGCAGCTCGCGCAAGGTCACCGACGGTGGCGCGTCCAGCACCCGGCGCGTGGCGAACAGACCGGCGGCCAGCGCGGCCAGCATGCCGAGCCCGCCGCCCACCGCCGCCAGCGTCCAGTTCGCCTGCCACGGCAGGTCGAACACCCGCGTGGCGACCACGCCCGACAGGATCGACGCCGCGATCGCCGCCACCACGCCCGACAGCAGGCCGATCACCGCGAACTCCGAGGCCTGCGCCATCCGCAGCTGCCTGCGGCTGCCGCCCAACGCGCGCATCACCCCGCCTTCGCGCAGGCGCTCGTCCTGGCTCGCGCTCACCGCGGCCAGCAGCACCAGCACACCGGCCGCCAGCGAGAACCAGAACACCACCTGCACCACCATCGCCACCTGATCGCCGATGCTTTTCACCTGGGTGAGGATGGCGTCGACATCGATCACCGACAGATTCGGGAAGCGCTGCACCAGCCCGGCGGTGAACGTCGTGCGTTCCGGCGGCACTTTCACCGCGGTGATGTAGCTGGCGGAATACTCGTCCAGCGCGCCGGGCGATGCGACCACGAAGAAATTCGGTTTGAAGCTCTCCCATTCGACGGTGCGCAGGCTCGTGATCGTCGCCTCGAAACGCTGACCGGCGATATCGAAGGCCACGCGGTCGCCCAGCTTCCACTTCAGCGATTCGGCAAATTCCTGTTCCACCGAGATTTCCGGCTTGGCGAGTGGCTTCGGCGGCCACAGTTTGCCGGCGACGATCTTGTTGTCGTCGCCCACGCTTTCGGCCGACGACAGATTGAACTCGCGCTCGGCCAATCGCCGCGCGCGGTCGTCCTGCGCAGCGTAGGCAGCGCCGGTCACCGGCTTGCCGTTGTGTTCGACCAGGCGGCCACGGATCATCGGATAGAGCTTCGGCGCGCTCACGCCTTGCGAAAGCATGTACTCGCGCACGCCGTCGAGCTGGTCGGGCTGCACATTGATGACGAAACGGTTCGGCGCATCGTCCGACAGCGACAGCCGCCATCGGTCGAGCAGATCGGTGCGCACGAAGGTCAGCAGCAGCAGCGCCATCAAGCCCAGTCCCAGCGCGGACACCTGGGCGATGCTGGTGCCGGCGCGGCGGCTGACATTGGCCAGGCCGTAGCGCAGGCTGCCGCGCAGGCGCGAACGCATGCGCCGTACGAGCAGGATCAATCCGTATGCGATCAGCGCCAGCGCCGCCAGCGTAGCGATGATGCCGAGCAGCATCGTCAGACCCAGCGTCGCCGAACCGGCCTGCCACCACAGCAGCGCGCCGAGTCCGCCGAAACCGGCCAACGCCACCAGCCACGCGCTGGGCTCGGTCGCATCAAGGTCGCGGCGCAGCACGCGCAGCGCAGGTACGCGTCGCAGCGCGAGCACCGGCGGCGCACCGAACGACAGCAGCACCACGATGCCCGTCGCGAAGCCCTGCAGCGCCGGCCACACGCTGGCCGGCGGAATCTCCACCTTCAATTCGTTCGCCAGCCACGCGCCGACCGCCCACTGCAGCGCGAACGCAATGACGATTCCGATGAAACTGGCGACGACGCCGAGGATCAACAGCTCGCCGATGTGGATCGCGGCGAGCGTACGCTGGCTGGCGCCGAGGCAACGCATCACCGCCGCGCCGGAAAGATGCCGTTCGCTGTGCCGGCGCGCAGCCATCGCCACTGCGACCGCCGCCAGCACCACCGACACCAGCGCGGCGAGGCCGAGGAAACGCCCGGCGCGATCCAGTGCCGAGCGGATCTCGGGACGCGCATCGGCGATCGTTTCCAGACGCTGTCCGCGCGCCAGCGACGCAC
>JAYUUH010000541.1:0-2726 GCA_043754745.1 Lysobacter sp. | reverse complement strand
TCGCCAGCGACCGGCAGAGCGCGGTCGAGCTGCCGCTGCAGGCTTCGTATCCATTGGACGGCGATCTTGCATTGCATCGAGCCGTTTATAACGAGATCGTGGCCAACCACAACAGTGGGACGCCGATGGCCATCGAGCTGACCACGTTCTGCGATTCGCCGATCGGTTCGGGGTTGGGCTCATCGTCGACGCTCGTGGTGGTGATGATCCGCGCCTTCGCGGAATTGTTGAACCTGCCGCTCGACGACTATTCCATCGCCCACCTCGCCTACAAGGTCGAGCGCGTCGATTGCGGTCTGAAAGGCGGGAAACAGGATCAGTATTCGGCGACTTTCGGCGGTTTCAATTTCATGGAGTTCTACGAGGACGATCGCGTCATCGTCAATCCGTTGCGGATCAAGAACTGGGTCCTGTGCGAACTGGAGGCGTCGCTGCTGCTCTATTACTCGGGCGTTTCGCGGGAGTCTGCACGGATCATCGCGGACCAGAGCGAGAACGTGAAGCAGAAGGATTCGGGCACCATCGAAGCGATGCATCGCCTCAAGCAGGAGGCGCAAAGCATGAAGATCGCGCTGCTTCGCGGAAATTTTGGCGAGATCGTCAGTTCGATGCGGCTCGGATGGGAAAGCAAGAAAAACACCGCAAGCACGGTCACCACGCCCAAGATCGAGGCGATCTACGACGCCGCGATCGATGCGGGCGCACTGGCCGGCAAGGTATCCGGCGCCGGCGGCGGCGGATTCATGATGTTCTTCGTCAGACCCGACCGTCGGATGGAGGTGATCCGCGCGCTGAAGGCCTTCGACGGCGATGTCGGCAACTGCCATTTCACCAAGAACGGTACGCAAGCCTGGAGAATCGAATGAAGCACCAGATCAACGAAAAACTGGAGCGCGCCCACCAGGTGATGCGCGCGCTCGCCGACGATGCGCTGATCCGCAGCCAGTTGGAAGTGTGCGCGGTGCGCTGCATCGAAGCGCTCAACGCCGGCGGCAAGCTGATGCTGGCCGGCAACGGCGGCAGTGCTGCCGATGCGCAGCATATCGCCGCCGAGTTCGTCAGTCGCTTCGCTTTCGATCGTCCCGGCCTTCCCGCCATCGCGCTGACCACCGACACTTCGATCCTCACCGCGATCGGCAACGACTACGGTTACGAGAAGGTATTCGCCCGGCAGTTGCAGGCGCTGGGCCGCAGCGGCGACGTGTTCATCGCCTACTCGACTTCCGGGCGTTCGCCGAACATCCTGCTCGGGTTGAGGGAAGCGCGCGCGCGCGGGATGTTCTGCATCGGCATGACCGGTGCCGGGGGCGGCGACATGCGCGAACTGTGCGATGTGCTGCTGCAGGTGCCTGCCAGCGACACCGCGGAAATCCAGCAGGGTCATGCCGTGCTCGGGCATATCATCACCGGGCTGGTCGAAAGCGCGATCTTCGGGAAAGCGGAGTGAAACAAGCGATCGTGCTGGCGGGCGGTTTCGGCACGCGTTTGCGCAGCGTCGTCAGCGATGTTCCCAAACCCATGGCGATGGTGGCCGGGCGGCCGTTCCTCGAGTTGCTGTTGGCGAATCTGGCGCGGAATGGCTTCGAGAAGGTCGTATTGTCGGTCGGTTATCTGTCCGATGTGATCGGCGCGCACTTCGGCAGCGACTATCGCGGCATTCCTTTGGCATACGCGGTCGAGTCGACCCCGTTGGGCACCGGCGGGGCGATCCGCGCTGCGCTGGCGGAGTGTTCCAGCGAACACGTCCATGTCTTCAACGGCGACACGTATCTCGGGCTGGACGTCGAGGCTACCGAGCGGCAATGGGCGAGTCGTCGGGTTCCAATCATCGTCGCGCTGCGCGTCGACGATACGGCTCGCTACGGCAAGCTGGAGACGGATGCCGATGGGCGGATTCTGCGTTTCCTGGAAAAAGACGCCAGCGGCGGGCCGGGGCTCATCAATGCCGGCTGCTATGTGCTGCCCAAAGCGATCGTGAGCGACTTTCCGGAGACGGAGCGCTTTTCATTCGAAGCCGAATATCTGCGCGATGCGGTAGCGGATCGGCCGTTTTTCGCGCTTGAGACCAAGGCCGAATTCATCGACATCGGCACGCCCGATGATTACGCGCGGGCGCAGACCCTGTTGGCCGGGACGTAGAGACCGGCGATATGCGCGCGCTCTTCCTCGATCGTGATGGCGTGATCAACCACGATGTGGGATATACCCATCGCTGGGAGGATTTCGTCTTCATCGACGGGATCTTCGATCTTTGCCGCCACGCCAGAGCGTGCGGTTTTTCGTTGTTCGTCGTCACCAACCAGGCGGGCATTGCCCGCGGCCTGTACACGGAAGAGGATTTCCACGCGCTGAGCGCGCGGATGTGCACGGAATTCCAGGCGCAAGGGGCGCCGGTCGATAAAGTGTATTTCTCGCCCTTCCATCCCGAGCACGGCATCGGTGGCTACAGGCAGGACTCGTTCCTGCGCAAACCGAATCCGGGCATGATTCTGCTCGCTGCGGAAGAGTTCGGGCTTGTGCTCGCCGATTCGGTTTTGATCGGGGACCGGATGAGCGACATCCAGGCGGGTCGTGCGGCAGGCATCGGATGCAATCTGCTTTATGCATCGGAAGGTGTGCGCGCAAAAGCGGCGGATGGCGCCGGAGATGCGCCAACGGCCATTCTCACAAGGCTGGAGCAAGCCAAGCGCTACCTAGTCAGTGTCTGAGCCTCGTCCCGGGTAAAG
>JAYUUH010000540.1:0-8073 GCA_043754745.1 Lysobacter sp. | reverse complement strand
CAAGGCGCTGGTGATCGAAAGCGACGAACGCATCTTCCTGCAGGGCGGGCACGCAGCGCTCGACGATGACGGCACGCGTTCGCTGCTGCAGACGCTGGCATCGTTTCCCGCGCCAACCCTGGCGGTGTTGACAGGGCAGGCGCTGGGCGCCGGTTTCCGGCTCGCCTGCGCCTGCGATGCGGTGATCGCGGTCGAAGACCAGGACTACGGTTTCGCAACGCCGGAAGACGGCCCGGTCCTCGTCCAGCCTGCGCAGCTCGACTGGCTCGCCGCGCGCTTCGGCGCGCCGCTGGCATCGCTGCTTGCGGCCCGCGAGCGCCCACTCAGCGGCCGCGAACTCCAGGCCGCCGGCTGGGGTGCGACCGTGGTGCCGCGCGAAGGCGTCGCAGCCGCGGTGGATGCGTTCTGCGCCCACCTGTCCGACAAATCCGCGGACGCGCTGCGGCTGCTGAAACAACATCTGGCCCGCGAGTTCGATACCGGCTTCGCTGCGGCCACCGCAGCATCCGCTGCCGGCGACGCGCTGCTGCAGTCGCTGCAGGAACTCCCGGGTAGCGGCTCCACTGCGACCACCGCCGATCAACCGGCTGACATCACGATGGAAGCGGGCGCGGTGGAAGCGGGCGCGCTGACCCTAACCTCGTCCGTGGTCCACGCCAGCGTCGATGCCGACGGCGTGGTGCTGGTGCGCCTTGAAGATCGCGATGCGCGGAACATGTTCTCCGATGCGATGATCGCCGGCCTGCAGGAAGTGTTCGACCGCATCGCGGCCGCTCCCGGGTACAAGGCGGTCGTGCTCACCGGCTACGACACCTATTTTTCCTCCGGCGGCACCCGCGACGGCCTCAAAGCGATCCAGGAAGGCAAGGTCCGTTTCACCGATCTGGATGTGTTCCAGCTGCCGATGCGCTGCCCGCTGCCGGTCATCGCCGCGATGCAGGGCCATGGCATCGGTGCCGGCTGGACCCTCGGCCTGTTCTGCGACGCCGTGCTGTTCAGCGAAGAAAGCCGCTACGTCAGCCCGTACATGAATTTCGGGTTCACCCCCGGCGCCGGCGCCACCGGCATCCTGCCGGCCCGGCTGGGTTTCGATCTGGCCCGCGACAGCCTGTTCACAGGGCGCGAGATCACCGGCGCGGAACTGGCGCGCCGCAATCCGCTGCTGACCGTGCTTCCGCGCGACCGTGTGCTGGACGAAGCGCTGGCGCTTGCGCGCAGCGTCGCTCGGCATGCGCGCGCCGATCTGCTGCCGTGGAAGGCCGCGCGCATTTCGCCGCAGTTCGACGCCTGGCAGGCGCTGTTCGCGCGCGAAGTCGCCATGCACGAAACCACCCTGGTGGGGCATGCCGATGCGCTGAGCCGTATCGAGCAGCGCTTTTCTCCGGCGCAGCACGCCCTTGAGCCGCATGCACCCGAGCGACATGAACCCGTGCAGCACGCACCGGCACCGCGCGCACCCGCAGGCTCCCCTGCGGCGCCGTCCACGGCAGCTGCGGGCGGCGACAGCCTGCCGACGATCCGGCGTCTGCTGGCCGAAGAGCTGCGTGTAGACGAGAGCGAGATCGATGCGCTCACGCCGTTCGTGGATCTGGGCCTCGATTCGATTTCCAGCGTCACTTGGATCCGCAATATCAACGCGCATTTCGGTCTTGCGATCGAAGCCACCAAGATCTACAGCTACCCGAACCTGCGCAAGCTCGCCGAGCATGTCGGCGAACAGCGGTCGAGCCATGCGGCGGCCGGCAATGTGCCATCCACCGACGTGCAGCGCATCGACGCGAAGCTCAGCGATGCGAAGGGCAGCGATGCGAACCGCGCAGACGCCGCCACCGTCCGCGCCGCGGCACCGCTGCCCCTCACCGTGAGCCAGGCCGTCGCGCCGCCTCGCGAAGCACCCGCATCCGCACCGGCCGCGCCCGCGCAGGCCCGCGTCGATCTTGGCGCCGTGCGTCGCAGCCTGATCGAGCTGCTGGCGCAGGAGCTGCGGCAGGAACCCGACAGCATCGATGCCGATCGCGGTTTCGTCGAACTGGGGCTCGACTCCATTTCCGGTGTCACCTGGGTCCGCGCCATCAACCAGCGCTACGGCACCGCCATCGAAGCGACCCGTGTCTACACCTATCCGACGGTGGAGCAGTTCGCCCGCTTCGTGCGCGACACGCTTGTCCAGCGCGCCGAAGCGGAGGCGCCCGCATCGGCCGTCGTGCCCGCCGTCGCGCCGCGCGCCGTCATCGATAGCGTGGCCGGCAGCGCTGCCGCTACTGCCACTGCGGCCATGCCGCTGTTCGACTGGCCGGTGCTCATCTCGTGGCGCGGCCACGCCGACATCGCGGCCGCCGCACCGGCGCGGCCGACGGCCAACGCCTTCGGCATGCACGCCACCGAAATCGCAGTCATCGGCATGGCCGGTCGCTTCCCGATGGCGAAGGACGTCGACAGCTTCTGGGACAACATCGCCAGCGGCCGCAACTGCATCAGCGAGATTCCGCCATCGCGCTGGGACACCCGCGACTATTACGTCGAAGGGCAGCCCGGGCTCGGCCAGAGCAATTCGAAGTGGATGGGCGTGCTGGAAGGGCACGACCGGTTCGATCCGCTGTTCTTCGGTCTTTCGCCGGTCGAAGCCGAAGCGATGGACCCCCAGCAGCGCATCTTCCTGCAGTGCTGCTGGCATGGCATGGAGAACGCCGGCTACACCGCGGAACGGCTGTCCGGCAGCAGATGCGGCGTGTTCGTCGGCTGCGCCAACGGCGACTACAACCTGCTGTCGCGCGAGCAGCAGATCAACTCACTTGGTTTCACCGGCAACGCGACCTCTATCCTCGCGGCGCGCGTGTCGTATTTCATGAACCTGCAGGGGCCGTGTGTGTCGATCGACACCGCGTGTTCGTCGTCGCTGGTCGCCATCGCGTCGGCCTGCGACAGCCTGATCACCGGCGCCTCGGACATCGCGCTCGCCGGCGGCGTGTACGTAATGGCCAACGCCGACATGTTCCTGAAGACGGCGCATTCGGGCATGCTCTCGCCCGACGGCCGCTGCTACACCTTCGACCAGCGCGCAAACGGGTTCGTGCCGGGCGAAGGCGTCGGCGTGGTTATGCTCAAGCGCTTGGCCGACGCCGAACGCGACGGCGACAGCATCCTCGGCGTCGTGCGCGGCTGGGGCGTGAATCAGGACGGCCGCACCAACGGCATCACCGCGCCGAATGCGGAGTCCCAACAGCGTCTGATACGTGACATCTACGACCGCTTCGGCATCGATCCGGGCCGCATCGAACTGATCGAAGCGCACGGCACCGGCACCAAGCTCGGCGACCCGATCGAGATCGACGGGCTGAAGTCGGCGTTCTTACCGGCGACCCTGCCGGCGACCGACCGCCGCCAGTACTGCGCGATCGGCTCGGTGAAGACCAACATCGGCCATTGCCTGACCGCAGCCGGCGTGTCCGGCTTCATCAAGCTGCTGCTGGCGCTGAAGCACCGTACCCTGCCGCCCAGCGCCAACTTCGAAACGCCGAACGAACACCTCGATCTCGACGCGAGCCCGTTCTTCGTCAATACCATCGCACGCGACTGGGTTTCGCCCGACGGCGCCGCGCGCCACGCCGCGATCAGCGGCTTCGGCTTCAGCGGCACCAATGCGCATCTGGTGTTATCCGAATACGCACTGGCCGAACATGTGCCCGCCGCGCGTCCGTCGGCCATCGCGGTCGAGCCGGCGATGGCGCCCGATGCCGGCTTCGTCGTGCCGCTGTCGGCGCGGACGTCCGAACAACTGCTGCGCAAGGCGCAGGATCTGCGCGACGCTCTGCAGGCTGGTTCCGGGAGCGATCCTGCGCGTGATCCCGGGAGCGATCCCGGATACGATCCGGCCGCGCTGGTCTACAGCTTGCAGTGCCATCGCGACGCGATGGACGAACGGCTGGGCTTCGTGGCGCGCAGCGTGCAGGACGTGATCGACACGTTGGGCGCCTACATCGACGCCGCAGGTGCGAGCCGGCCGTTTCCGCAGGGCGTTTTCGCCGCGCACGTACGCCAGGGACGCGAAAGCGTGCGCCTGCTCAACGAAGACGCCGGCATGGCGGCGCTGGTCGTCGACAAGTGCATCGCCGACGGCAACGCCCTGAAGCTCTGCGAGCTGTGGGTGAAGGGTCTGGCGCTGGACTGGCGCAGGCTGCACGGCCCGAGCACGCTGGCGATGGTCGCGCTGCCGCCGTATCCGTTCGCCGAGGACGCGTACTGGATCGTGCCGAGCGATAGCATTGCGCCGGGCGACAGCCTTCCTGCGCCGATGCCGCGCCACGCGGGCGAAAAAGCCCGGCATGCGCATCCGCTGCTGCAGGAGCAGGTCGCCGACCTGGGCGCACAGGGCTACCGGCAGGCGGCCCATGCACAGAACGCCGACGCGGACAGCGCGCGGCGGACCGAGCGGATCCATCTGCCGACCTACGCGTTCGCGCGCATGCGCTGCTGGATTCCGTCGGAGGACGGGGTGCGTGCGGCCAATGGTCCGGCGCTGACCGCCGCGCCGCCGCCCGGCCGATATCTGCACAACCTGGACGTCATCGCCGGGCTCTTCGCGGAACTGGAAGAGGACACGATGAGCGCCGCGGAAGTGACGGCGCGGGTGAAGCAGTTGGCCTGAAGCGGTGGGCAATACGGAAAACGCGTTGAACTTGCTGCAATCAAGCAGCGGACAAGGACATGAGAGAACGGATGGCATGGTGGATTTCGTCGAATACATTGTTTCCGAGCTGAAGAGCAGACGCCTGGGCAAGGCCAACGCGCTTGAGCTGATACGGCAGTTCTCGGGCCGCCGGGCGACGCCTGCGCGGCTGCATCCGCTGCTGCATCTCAATGTCTCGACCCTGACCCGGCAGCGCTACCGCACGCAGCTGACCGGGGACGAATTCTTCCTGCGCGATCATCGGGTCAGGATGCCATCGGGCGCCGCCGTTGGCGTGCTGCCGGGCGTCGCCTATCTGGAGATGGCCCGCGCAGCGGTCACCGATGCTGTACCGGAGCTTGCGACCACGTCGCTGATCGCGTTCGAGAACGTGCTGTGGCTGTCGCCGTTCGCGGTCGAAGGCGAGCGCGCGATCCTCATCGAACTCGATGCGGACGAGGACGTGCTCGAATTCAGCGTGTTCAGCGAAACCGACGCAGGACACCGCACCGACCACGCCTCCGGCCGCGTGCGCTTCCACGATCCCGCGCAATACGGTTTAGAACGCTACGGCGATGATGGCGCCGCGCCGCTGGATCTGGCCGCACTGCGCGATGCGATGCGCCGCGAACACTGGGACGCCGACGCGGTATACCGGCAGTATGCGCAAATCGGCATCGAATACGGCCCGGCGCATCGCGGCATCGTCGCCCTGGACAGCGGCGACGGCCAGGTCCTGGCCGATCTCGCGCTACCCGATGCGCTCGCCGACGAGGACAACGCCGCCTACATCCTGCATCCGTCGCTGATCGACAGCGCGCTGCAAGCGGCGATCGGACTGGGCGGACGCGACGCGCCGCCGGCCGATCCGATGCTGCCCTTCGCAATGGAATCGCTGTGCATCCTCGGCGACTGCGCGCAGCAGCTGCATGCGTTCGTGCGCCGCGCCGATGCCGTGTCCGACGATGCTGCGTCCAACGATGCGGCGCAGATCACCCTCGATCTTGATCTCTGTGACGCGGACGGCAACGTCTGCGTGCAGATGCGCGGGTTCTGCGCGCGTCGCTTCGACGCCGGCAGCGCCGCCGCCACGAACGACCCTTCCGCCGTCGAAACGCTGGTCGCGGTGCCGCGATGGAGCGAACCGCGTCCGCGCGGCGCCGAGCCTGTCACAGGCGCGCCGGACTTCGCGCATGTGCGCGTGCTGCTCTGCGATGATTCCGGCGTCGATCCCGTCGCGCTGTCGGCGCTGCGTCCGGGGAGCGCGGTCGAGTCGCTGTCCGCAACCGCAGCCGCGCATCCGGCGCTGCGCTACGAGGCCATCGCGCTGCAGGTGTTCGAACATCTGCAGGACGCGCTGAAGCGGACCGGCGGCGAACCGACGCTGCTGCAGTGCGTGATCGCTGATACTGCGGAAGGGCGGCTGCTGACCGGCCTGGGCGGCATGCTTAGAACGGCGGCGCTGGAGAATCCCGCGCTCACCGCGCAGCTCGTCATTGTGCAGGCGCAGGCGACGCCGCAAGCGCTCGCCACAGATCTGGCCGAAGCCGCCGCGCAGCCGCAGCGCTCGCCGCTGCTGTCGTCCGCGGAAGGCTGGCGCACGCTCGACTGGACGCTGTTGCCGCAGGCGGCTGCGGGTGCGCACGATGCGCATGACGACCTCGGCGATTCGCCCTACCGGGAAGACGGCGTCTATCTGATCACCGGCGGCCTCGGTGGCCTCGGCGGCGTGTTCGCCCGCGACATCCTCGACCATGCGCAGCGCGCGCAGGTCGTGCTGACCGGTCGTTCGGCGCCGGACGGCGACATCGCCGCGCGGCTGGACGCCTACGGCTTCGGCGATCGGCTGCACTATCGCCAGCTCGACCTGGATGACGCCGCGCAGTGCCGGCGCGTCATCGAAGCGATCGGCGACATCGGTGCGCTGCGCGGCGTGCTGCACTGCGCCGGCGCGCGCAACGACGACCTGATCCTGAAGAAGACCGCCGGCGACGTTGCCGCCGTGCTCGCGCCCAAGGTGCGCGGCACTTGGCATCTCGACGACGCCACCGCGGATGCGGATCTCGATTTCTTCGCGCTGTTCTCGTCCGGCGTCTCGGTGTTCGGCAATGTGGGCCAGGCCGATTACGCCGCCGCAAACGGTTTCCTCGACGCGTTCGCGGGCTTCCGCCAGGCGCGGGTCGCGCAAGGGCAGCGCGCGGGCCGGACGCTGGCGATCGACTGGCCGCTGTGGGACGAGGGCGGCATGCGTCCAGATGCCGACGGCGTGCGCTGGCTGCAGGCGCAGACGGGCATGCTGCCGATGCGCAGCGCGTCGGGCATCGCGGTGTTCCGCCAAGCGCTGGCGTCCGCGCACGTGCAGGTACTGACGGTCGAAGGCGATGGCCGCCGGCTGCGCCGTCTGTTCGATGCGCCGCCGGCCGTTGCGCCACCGGCCCTTACGCCGCGCACTGCGACCGCACGCCTGCCCGTGCATGCGCCCACGATGCGCGGTGTCGATGCTCCTTTCGCCAATGCTTCGGCCGTCGACGCTTCCGTCGATACCGTTGTCGGCGCCGTCACTGGCAGCAGCGATCTGCGGTCGCAGGTCCGCGATTTCCTGCGCAGGGAATTCGCGCCGCTGCTGAAGATCGCGCCTGCGCAGATCGATATCGACGAGGCGCTGGAAAACTACGGCATCAATTCGATCCTGGCGATGAGCCTCACCGCCCAGCTCGAAAAACATCTCGGCCCATTGCCGAAGACGCTGTTCTTCGAATACCAGACGGTCGCGGCGCTCGGCGAACATCTCGCGCAGGCGTACCGGGATGTGCTGCAGGCGCTGCTGGCGCCTGCCGTCGAGCACACGGCAGCAACAAACACCCTACAGACCGCGCCGGCTCCGCGGCATGCGTCCGCCGCAGCGCGTCCAGCCGCCCAGCCGTCGCTGCGCGGCAAAACCCATGGGCTGGTGCGCCGCGTTCCTTCCACGCGCACGACATCCGAACCGATCGCCATCGTCGGGCTCAGCGGCCGCTATCCGGAAGCCGAAACACTGCAGGACTACTGGCGCAATCTGCGCGACGGAAAGGACTGCGTGGTCGAGATTCCCGAGTCGCGCTGGCGCTGGCAGGACTACTACACCAGCGACCGCGAACAGCCCGGGCACTACAGCAAGTGGGGCGGCTTCATCCAGGGCGCCGACGAGTTCGACGCGCAGTTCTTCAACGTCTCGCCGCGCGAGGCGCCGTACATCGATCCGCAGGAGCGTCTGTTCCTGCAGCACGCGTGGATGGCGATCGAGGACGCGGGCTATTCGCGCAAAAGCCTGCGGATGCCGCACGCCGATGCGCTGCCTGGCCAGGTGGGCCAAGTGGGTGTGTACGCCGGCGTGATGTACGGCGAATACAATCGTTCGGGCAGCCTCG
>JAYUUH010000539.1:0-2732 GCA_043754745.1 Lysobacter sp. | reverse complement strand
GCTTTGGTCTGCTCGCCGGTGTTCGGGGCGGTCGCAGCAGCGGCGGAGCCGGCGGCGAATGCCAGCGCGAGCGTCAGCGCTGGAAGCAGGCGGGAAGGTGCAGACAGGGACTTGCTCATGTGAATCTCCAATATCGCTTCATGGGGGATGTCGCGTTGGGGGAATGCCGGTACAGCGCTTCGGCCATGCATGCCATACAAGTCGCATGCCATCTGTCCGTCGCCATGAAAATCAAAGGCTTACAGGTTTTATGAGCCGCGTTCCCGGTTGCAATCTGCCGCCAATGCCGGGCGGCGCGCACGATCCGTGCCGATCCGATCCGGATAAAATGCCGGCGCATGAATCCCATCCTGTCCCTGTCCGAACCGTTGCCGCCCCCGGCCCGGCGCGCCGCGCACGAAGCCAGTCGATTGGCGAAGCGCCTGCGCCACCAGGTGGGCCGGGCCATCGCCGATTTCGGCATGATCGAAGACGGGGACAAGGTCATGGTGTGTCTGTCCGGCGGCAAGGACAGTTACACGCTTCTGGACGTCCTGCTGCAGCTGCAGAAAAAAGCGCCGGTGCGGTTCGAGGTCACCGCCGTGAATCTCGACCAGAAACAACCGGGCTTTCCCGCGCAGGTGCTGCCCGACTACCTGCGCTCGATCGGCGTGGACTACAGGATCCTGGAACAGGACACGTATTCGGTGGTCGCGCGCGTGGTGCCCGAGGGCAAGACGCTGTGCTCGCTGTGCTCGCGGCTGCGTCGTGGCGCGCTGTACGCCTGCGCCGAGGCCGAAGGCTTCACCAAGATCGCGCTGGGCCACCATCGCGACGATCTGGTGGCCACGTTCTTCCTGAACATGTTCTTCCACTCGAAGCTCGCCGGCATGCCGCCGAAGCTGCTGAGCGACGACGGCAGGCATGTGGTGATCCGGCCGCTGGCCTACGTGCGCGAGGACGACATCGCCGCGTACGCCGAAGCGAAACGGTTCCCGATCATCCCGTGCAACCTGTGCGGCTCGCAGGAAAATCTGCAGCGCAAGCATATCAAGATGATGATGAACGGCTGGGAGCGCGACACGCCCGGCCGCATCGAGCAGATCGCGCGCGCGCTGGGCGACATCCGTCCCTCGAAACTCAGCGACCCCGGGCTGTTCGATTTCATGTCGCTGGGCAAACGCAGCGATCGCGGCATGGCGGATGCGCATGCCTGGCTGGGCAGCGGCGAGGCGGCGGAGTGACAGCGGCGCCCCGGCAAGCGCTGCGGGAAATCTTCAAACCGGGCGACATCTACGAAGATTGCGCCTACCATCCCTGCTTCTGCACGGCGGTCGATGGCTACGGGATTTCCGGGATTTCCTTGATCGATAGGTCGCGGCCGCGCGCTTGCGACACAGAGAGATGTGGTGTCGTCAAACTGACGCTCGACCAGGCGCTGCAATGGAAGATGTCCGGACCTCCCGATGTCGAACTCCCTCCGGAGTCGCGCTGGTGGCGTTGAGCTTTACATTCAATTTCTAGGAAACCGATGTTTTTTCGCAACCTCACATTCTTTCGCTTCCCCATTTCGCTCGATTTCTCCGACCTTGATACCGGCCTCGCCGAATGCACGCTCAAGCCGGTCGGCGCGCTGGAACTGTCCTCGCGCGGTTTCGTATCCCCGTTTGGCCGCGGCGAAGGCGAAGCGCTGTCGCGTCGCATCGACGACGCGATCTGGGTTGCCGCCGGCAGCGAGGACAAGATCCTGCCCGGCGCGGTGGTCAACGACCTGCTGCAGAAGAAACTGGCCGAGATCGAAGAGAAGGAAGGCCGCAAGCTGGGCGGCCGCGCGCGCAAGCGTCTGAAGGAAGACCTGGTCCACGAACTGCTGCCGCGCGCGTTCGTGAAGCCGGGCCGCACCGACGCGCTGATCGATGCGAAGCACGGCTTCATCGCCGTCGACACCTCGTCGCGCAAGACCGCCGAGGCGGTGGTGTCCGACGTGCGTCACGCGATGGGCAGCTTCCCGGCGCTGCCGCTGAACGCCGAAGTGGCGCCGCGTTCGATCCTGACCAGCTGGATCGCCGGCGACCCGCTGCCCGAAGGCTTGTCGCTGGGCGACGAATGCGAAATGCGCGACCCTACCGATCACGGCGCGATCGTGAAGTGCCAGCACCAGGAACTGCAGAGCGACGAGATCGCCAAACATCTGGAAGCCGGCAAGCAGGTCACGCGGCTGGCGCTGACGCTGGACGATCATCTGAGTTTCGTGCTCGGCGAAGACCTGATCATCCGCAAGCTGAAATTCCTCGACGGCGTGGTGGATCAACTGGAATCCAGCGAGCGCGAGGACATGCGCGCCGAACTCGAGGCCCGCTTCGCGTTGATGAGCGCGGAAGTGAGACGGTTGTTCCTGACCTTGGAACCGGCGCTCAAATTGTCGAAGGCGGAATGAGGGTACGGCCAAGGGTGCGGTCGAGGTCGCGGCTTCCGTACGCATCCCGCCGCGGGTAGGATGCGCGCCATGCCATTCCGTTTCCGCCTGCGCGGGCTCAACCCCGCCGCGCGCCCGTCCGCGGCGCGCCCGAACGAATCACGAAGCCAACAGCGCGACCGCGTGCCGCTGCGGCTCGACGATGGCCGCGATGTCGAAGTGCTGCGCGTGCGCGATCCGCGCGCGCGCCGGATCAAACTCTCGGTGAGCGAACGCGGCGTGCGACTGACCCTGCCGGAACGCGCCAGCCTGGTCGCCGGCGACCGCTTCATCGCCG
>JAYUUH010000538.1:0-8096 GCA_043754745.1 Lysobacter sp. | reverse complement strand
CGGGGCTGGATGTCAGCCCGGCCACGATCCGCAACATCCTCGCCGAGCTGGAGGACGTGGGGCTGCTGTCGGCGCCGCACACCTCGGCCGGGCGCGTGCCGACCTCTCAGGGTTACCGGGTGTTCGTCGACAGCCTGCTGCAGATCCAGCCGCTGGCCGACGGCGAGGTATTGCGGCTGCGCTCGGAACTGGCGCCGGGAGTAGGCACGCAGAGCCTGCTGGGCAGCGCTTCGGAGCTGGTGTCGGCGATGACCCGTTTCGTCGGCGTGGTCAGCGTGCCCAAGCGCGAGCAGTTCGCGTTCAAGCACGTCGATTTCGTGCCGCTGGACGGCCAGCGGATCCTGGCGATCCTGGTATTCGCCGACAACGACGTGCAGAACCGCATCCTTCACGCCCGCCGCAGCTACGAGCCGGGCGAGCTGGAGCGCATCGCGCAGCATTTGAATACCCATTACGCCGGCCGGCCGCTGGCGGAGGCGAGGGCGCTGTTGTTGACCGAGTTGCGCAGCGCCAAGCAAGAAATGGAAACGCTGATGGCGCAGGCGCTGGAACTGGCCGACCAGGCGCTGGCCAGCGATGCCGAGGACATGCTGGTGGCGGGGCAGACCCGCCTGATCGGCGTGCAGGATCTTTCCAACCTCGACCGCCTGCGCGAGCTGTTCGAAGCCTTCGCCAGCAAGCGCGAGATCCTGCAGGTGCTCGAACGCACCCTGCACGCGCCGGGGGTGCGGATCTTCATCGGCGAGGAAAGCGGGATGGCGCCGTTGGACGGCGTGTCGCTAGTCACTGCGCCCTACGGCGTGGGCGGGCGGACGCTGGGCGTGCTGGGCGTGATCGGTCCGACCCGGATGGCCTACGACCGGGTGATCCCGGTGGTGCAGGCCGCCGCGGAAGTGCTAACGCAGGCGCTGGGATCGGAAGAACGCACGCCGTAGGAGGGCCTTCGGGCCCGATGGCGAAACGTTGATCGTTTCGTTTCCACCAGCCGTGGGCATGGCCAGGATGTCGTTGCCGGTCCGGTGCTGCCTGGGCCCCTTGATTCCATGACGCACGGCCCCATTGCTGGGCGGTCGGCGGGTTCACCTCCCTTCATCCCGCCTCCGGACAGAGTACGAATCGAACGTATGCATCAGGAACACACCCCGCAGGACCCTACTTCGCAGGATGACCGGGCCACCGCCCAGGCCGACATCGAGGCCGATGCCAGTCCGGAAGCCACCATCGAAACCCTGAAGGCCGAAATGGAGCAGCTCCGGGCCGAATCCCTGCGCGAACGCGCCGATCTCGACAACCAGCGCAAGCGGCTGGCGCGCGAGGTCGAAATGGCCCGCAAATTCGCCAACGAACGCCTGCTGGGCGACCTGCTGCCGCTGTTCGACAGCATGGAAGCCGGCCTGACCGCCGCGGCCGAAGGCGATCCGCTGCGCGCGGGGATGGAGTTGACCCTGCGACAGCTGCACCGCATCGCCGAGGTCAACGGCCTGCTGGAAGTGGCGCCGACCGCCGGCGATGCCTTCGACCCGGAACGCCATCAAGCGATGAGCATGATCGATGCGCCGGGCGTGGCGCCGGGCGCGGTCGCCCAGACCTTCCAGAAAGGTTATCTGCTCAACGAGCGCCTGCTGCGGCCGGCGCTGGTGGTGGTGGCGAAGCAGGATTGAGGACGGTTTTTTAGGAGCGGCGGGAGCCGCGACCGGCAGCGGGTTTTCAACAGCCGAATGGCTGGTCAAGGCTTGCCGGAATCCGTCGCGGCTTCCGCCGTTCCTGCATGAACCTTGACGGGCGGCGCTTGAAACCCCGGCGTCGGCCCCCACAAACAGTCCATCGGCGGCCGTTGGCCGCCAAAGACATCGAATCACATCCAGAACCAACCCCGGACACGATCCGGGTTTCCAGAGGAATCACATCATGGGCAAGATCATCGGCATCGATCTGGGCACGACCAATTCGTGCGTCGCGATCATGGAAGGCGGCAAGGCCAAGGTCATCGAAAACAGCGAGGGCGATCGCACCACGCCATCGATCGTGGCCTACACCAAGGACGGCGAAGTCCTGGTCGGCGCCAGCGCCAAGCGCCAGGCCGTCACCAATCCCAAGAACACCTTCTACGCGGTGAAGCGCCTCATCGGCCGCAAATTCACCGACGCGGAAGTGAAGAAGGACCTCGACCTGGTGTCCTACGCCATCGTCGAACATAACAACGGCGATGCCTGGGTCGCGACCAGCGACGGCAAGAAACTGTCGGCGCAGGAAGTCTCCGCGCGCATCCTCGAAAAGATGAAGAAGACCGCCGAAGCCTATCTCGGCGAAGCGGTGACCGAGGCGGTGATCACCGTGCCGGCCTACTTCAACGACAGCCAGCGCCAGGCCACCAAGGACGCCGGCAAGATCGCCGGTCTCGACGTCAAGCGCATCATCAACGAGCCGACCGCAGCCGCGCTGGCCTACGGCCTGGACAAGGGCGATACCGGCGCCGACCGCAAGATCGCGGTGTACGACCTCGGCGGCGGCACCTTCGACGTATCGATCATCGAGATCGCCAACGTCGACGGCGAGAAGCAGTTCGAAGTGCTGGCCACCAACGGCGATACATTCCTGGGCGGCGAAGACTTCGACAAGCGCGTCATCGATTATCTCGTCGAAGAATTCAACAAGGACCAGGGCATCGACCTGCGCAAGGATCCGCTGGCCCTGCAGCGCCTGAAGGATTCTGCCGAACGCGCCAAGATCGAGCTGTCGTCGTCGCAGCAGACCGAAGTGAATCTGCCGTACATCACCGCAGACGCCTCGGGCCCGAAGCACCTCAACATCAAGCTCACCCGCGCCAAGCTCGAAGCCTTTGTCGAGGAACTGGTGAAGCGCACGATCGAACCGTGCCGCATCGCACTGAACGACGCCGGCCTGCGCGCCAGCGACATCAGCGAAGTGATCCTGGTCGGCGGCCAGACCCGCATGCCGAAAGTGCAGGCTGCGGTCACCGAGTTCTTCGGCAAGGAACCGCGCAAGGACGTCAACCCGGACGAAGCGGTCGCCATCGGCGCCGCGATCCAGGGCGGTGTGCTGGCCGGCGACGTGAAGGACGTGCTCTTGCTCGACGTGACTCCGCTGTCGCTGGGCATCGAAGTGATGGGCGGCGAGTTCAACAAAGTGATCGAGAAGAACACCACCATCCCGACCAAGGCCACCCAGACCTATTCGACCGCCGCCGACAACCAAACCGCGGTCACCGTGCATGTGCTGCAGGGCGAGCGCGCGCAGGCGATGTACAACAAGTCGCTTGCTCGCTTCGACCTGGCCGGCATCGAGCCGGCGCGCCGCGGCGAGCCACAGATCGAGGTCACCTTCGACATCGACGCCAACGGCATCCTGCACGTCAACGCGAAGGACAAAAAGACCGGCAAGGAACAGAAGGTCGAGATCAAGGCCGGTTCGGGCCTGTCGGACGACGAGATCCAGCGGATGGTGCAGGACGCCGAATCGCATCGCGAGGACGACAAGCGCTTCCACGAACTGGTGCAGGCCCGCAATCAGGCCGACGCGCTGATCCACGCTACCCGCACCGCGATCAAGGACAACGGCGACAAGCTGCCGGGCGAATTGATCGGTCGCGCCGAAGGCGCCATCGCCGAAGTCGAAACCGCGATGAAGGGCGACGACAAGGTGCAGATCGAAGCCAAGTCCAAGGCGCTGGAAGAAGTGGCGCAGGCGATGATGGGCGCCGCTGCTGGCGCAGGCCCGCAGCCCGGCGGCGATGCCGGTCCGTCTGCCTCTTCGAAGCAGGACGATGTGGTCGACGCCGAGTTCACCGAGGTAAAGGACGACAACAAGTCCTGATCCTGCCGGGTCGCCGGGCAGTGCGAACATCGGAAGAGCCGCGGCACGCCTCGGCTCTTCCGTCGTTTACGGTTCCGCTGCTTTGATCCGATTGCCCCGGCTTGATTGTTTCGACTCGATTCGCAGCTCCCGCCTGGATTTTTGCCTTGAACGATTTTCCACTCACGATGTGTGATCTCCGCCCATGAGCAAGCGCGACTATTACGAAGTCCTGGGCGTGGCCCGCAACGCCAACGAGGAAGAGCTGAAAAAGGCCTATCGCCGCTTGGCGATGAAGCTTCACCCGGACCGCAATCCGGACGATGCCGGCGCCGAGGCCGCTTTTAAGGAAGCGAAGGAAGCCTATGAAATGCTGTCCGACGCCAACAAGCGTCGCGCCTACGATGCGCACGGCCACGCCGCGTTCGAGCACGGCACGGGCGGCGGTGGTGGCCAGCAGGGCCACGCCGACATCAACGATATTTTCGGCGATATTTTCGGCAACATCTTCGGTGGCGCCGGCGGTGCGCGCGGCCCGCGTCGCGGCGCCGACGTCGGCTATGTGATCGAACTCGATCTCGAAGATGCCGTCGGCGGCGTCGACAAACAGATTGAAATCCCGACGATGGCCGAGTGCAAGCCCTGCAAGGGCAAGGGCTCGGAAGACGGCAAGGTGGACACCTGCGGCACCTGCCAGGGCCGCGGCCAGGTGCGCTTCCAGCGCGGCATCTTCTCGATGCAGCAGCCGTGCCCGCACTGCGGCGGCACCGGCAAACGCATCGCCAACCCCTGCAAAGCCTGCCATGGCGCGGGTCGGGTGGAAGAAGAGAAAGTCCTGTCGGTGAAGATCCCGGCCGGCGTGGACAACGGCGACCGCATCCGCCTGTCGGGTGAAGGCGAGGCCGGGCCGGCCGGTGCGCCCGCCGGCGATCTGTACGTCGAAATCCGCGTGCGCGACCACGCCATTTTCCAGCGCGACGGCGACGACCTGCACTGCGAAGTGCCGATCCGTTTCTCGCAGGCCGCGCTGGGCGACACCATCCGCGTGCCCACGCTGGGCGGCGAGGCCGAAATCAAGGTGCCGACCGAAACCCAGACCGGCAAAGTCTTCCGGCTGCGCGAAAAGGGCGTGAAATCGGTGCGCAGCCGCAGCACGGGCGATCTGTACTGCCGCGTCGTGGTCGAAACCCCGGTCAATCTCACCTCGCAGCAGCGCGAACTGCTGGAGCAGTTCGAAGAGACCTTCGTGGGCGAGGGCGCGCGGCGCCACTCGCCGCGGTCAAGCACCTTCATCGACGGGGTGAAGAGTTTTTGGGAACGGATGACGTCCTGACCGGCGGCCAAGGGAAGAGCACTTCGCGATCCAGGCCAGCCTGGACGACCGCACGCCGGGACCGGTGTGTTCGGCCGAATACAACACCGGTTATCAAACGTTGATACGGAAGGCACTGGCCAATCTCCGCGTTCAGATCGTGTATCTGTCGTGCGGATGCGCACAGCCATGAAGCGGGCGTCGCCGTTGGCTGCAGTCTACGCAGCCATCGGCATCGACGGCTTCTGCCTGCCGCGGTCGGCCGGCCTCAGCCAATCGGCTTCGTTCGAGGAATAGCGGTCGATCACCGCCCGCGCTAGAGCCGCATCGTCGAGTTGCGAAGGATGGAACGAGGGGCGCGCATAGGCCCACAGGTGTTTCAGGGTACGGCCCAGCATGTGATGGCCGCTACCCAGGTGATACCGCAACTGGCCCCAGGTCGATGTCCGCCACAGCCGTTTATTCTGGACGAGGAATCGCAGCATCCCCAGCGTCAACACCGTGTAGAACAAGGGCGCTGTCATCACCAGCCCGAGCAGTCGTATGGCATAGCTTGGCGCGACCGCCTGCAAGACGTCGAACGATACATTCTTGTGCTCGATTTCTTCGGCGAAATGCCATTCCAGCAGTGCGCGCACTTCGGGATGCGCCTCGGCGAGAATCCGCTGCGACAGGAATTCATGCCCCATGTACGCATTGATGTGCTCGACGCAGCTCACCATCGACACGCGTATCGACAGCGGTGCGATGCGCTCGACCGTGCGGAACGTCAAACGGTCGACAAAACCCTCGAACCCGCGGAAGCGGTAGCCCTGCTGATCGAGCGTCAGCCAGTAGCGTTTGTGCGCCACGCCGTGCTCCGCTTCCTGATGGATGAACGCAATGGCGGCCTTGCGCAGTACAGGATCGCTGATCAGCGGCAGACAAGCGTTGATCGTGCGCATGTAGAACGCTTCGTTCGCCGGAACCAGAACGCTGTAGGTGTCGAGTGCAGCGGCCACGGCGGGCGATGACGGCAACCAATCGCGTGGAATGTCGGTGATGAGCGGAGCGGTAAAACAACGTGCGGTCAATTCTGTGGTCATGAGGGCCCCCTGCCCAGACGCCCAAAGCCATCTGCGTCGAAGCCTACTCCCAAACAAGAGGATCGGCATGTGCATGCGGCCGCGAACTCGATATGTGATCGAGATAACATTTCCGCCGGATCGACATCGAACTTTTACCGATGGTGCCGTTGCCTTCAGAATGATGGATCCATCCGTCCGGAACAGGTTCGATGCATCCAAGGCCCATCGTCGGCATTGTCGGCAGCGCAGGCGCCTATGGTCGCTGGCTGCGGCATTTTTTCGAATCGCGGATGCGATTGCGGGTGATCGGCCATGACCCCGCCGATACGCACTCGGACACGGTCGAGCGGCTGTTGGATGATGCCGATATCCTGCTGTTCGCCGCACCGATCCGCCTGACCGAAACGACCATCGACGCATGGGCGGCGCGTTCGGCAGGGCGCGAACGCGGACGGCTGTGGCTCGATATCACCTCGATCAAGCAGGCGCCGATCGCGGCGATGCTGCGCTCGCAGGCCGAAGTCGTCGGGCTGCATCCGATGACCGCACCGCCCAAGGCGCCGACGCTGAAGGGCAGGGTGCTGGCGATCTGCGAAGCGCGGCTGGACGCTTGGAAGCCGTGGCTGACGCAGTTGCTCGACGCGCTGCAGGCCGAATGCGTGATGGTGTCGCCGGAGCATCACGATCAGGCCATGGCGCTGGTGCAGGCGATGGTGCACGCCACGCATCTCGCGCAGGCGGGCGTGCTGCGCGGCTATGCGCCGGTGCTCGGTTCGCCTGCAGCGCTGCTGCCCCTGCGTTCCGCATCGTTCGAGCTGGACGTGGCGGTGATGACCCGAATCCTCTCGCTCAATCCGCAGATCTACGAAGACATCCAGTTCGGCAATCCGCATGCGCTGGAGATGCTGGACCGCCTGCTCGACGAACTGCGTGCGCTGCGCGATCTGGTCGGGCAGGGCGACGAGCACGCGCGGCTGGCTTTCCGCAAGCGTTTCCTGCAGCAGAACCGCGATCTGTTCGATGCCCGCACGCTGGCCGAAGGCAATTACACTTTCGAACGCGTCGGCTATCTGCTGGCCGATCTGGTCGATAGCCCGTCGATGAGCGTCCACCTGCCCGAGGATCGCGCCGGTTCGCTGCGGATGCTGCTGGATGTGTTCGAGCGCCATGGCATCAGCCTGTCCTCGATCCATTCTTCGCGCACGCCGGCGGGGGAAGTGCACTTCCGCATCGGTTTCGGCCCGGGATTGGCGGCGGAGACGCTCGCGCAGGCTTGTCGGGAGATCGACGCCAACGGCACCGGCCGCGTGATCGAATGCATCGAAGCGCCGCCGAAGCGCGCGTGAGCGGGGTTGAGCGCGGTTGGACCGACGGTTAGGCTGGACGGATGTCCGAACCCCATCGATCCGCACCTCATCGTCTCCTCATCCACGGCGCCAGCGGACGCATGGGTCAAACCCTGTTGCGCCTGGCGACCGAACGCGACGATCTGCGCGTGGTCGCGGCGGTGGCGCCGCCTTCCGCGGAAGGCGGACTGTTGGGGACGCCGTTCCACCCGGTCGCCGATCTCGAAGACGTGCCGGCGTTCGATGTCGCGGTGGATTTCAGTCTGCCGGCCGCCTTCGATCCGCTGCTGGCGCTGTGCGCCCGTCGCGGCGCGGCCTTCGTGTCGGGCACCACCGGGCTCGCGCCGCAGCAGCGCGCCGATCTCGAGGCCGCGGCGCAGCGTATTGCGGTCCTGTGGTCGGCCAACTTCAGTCTTGGCGTGGCCATCCTGGACGAGCTGGTCGAACGCGCCGCTGCGGCCCTGTCCGGCTGGGATTGCGACATCGTCGAAGCCCATCACACCCGGAAGCTGGACGCGCCCTCGGGCACGGCGCTCGCGCTCGGCGCGGCCGCCGAGC
>JAYUUH010000537.1:0-2739 GCA_043754745.1 Lysobacter sp. | reverse complement strand
GCGAAAAGCCATTGGCTTCACGCAGATCCGTCTGGGCCCCAACCGGGTCGGCCCCTTCGGCCTGCTGACGCCGATCGCCGACGCGGTTAAGCTGATCTTCAAGGAGATCATCGTCCAGACGGCGGCCAACAAGGGGCTGTTTTTCCTCGGCCCTGTGATGACGATCATGCCCGCGCTCGCCGCCTGGGCGGTGGTGCCGTTTGGGCCCGATGTGGCTCTGGCCAACATCAACGCCGGCCTGCTGTTTCTGATGGCCGTCACCTCGATGGAGGTCTACGGCGTGATCATTGCGGGATGGGCTTCGAATTCGAAGTACGCTTTCCTCGGTGCGCTGCGCGCGTCGGCGCAGATGGTCAGCTACGAGATCGCGATGGGCTTCGCGCTCGTGGTTGTGCTGATGGTGTCGGCCAGCCTGAACATGACCGACATCGTGCTGTCGCAGGGCCGCGGCTGGTTCGCCGATCAAGGCGCCACCTTCCTCAGCTGGAACTGGTTGCCGCTGTTCCCGATCTTCGTCGTCTACGTGATCGCGAGCATCGCCGAGACCAACCGCCATCCGTTCGACGTGGTCGAAGGCGAATCGGAAATCGTCGCCGGCCACATGGTCGAGTATTCGGGTTCGCAGTTCTCGCTGTTCTTCCTGGCCGAATACGCCAACATGATCCTGGTCAGTTTCCTGACCGCGCTGTTCTTCCTCGGCGGCTGGCTCAGCCCGCTGCAGGGCTGGATCACGGCGGACGTGTCGCCGTGGGTCGACTGGATCTGGAAGGGCGGCTGGCCATGGCTGTTGATGAAGGTGTTCTTCTTCGCCAGCCTCTTCATCTGGTTCCGCGCCTCGTTCCCGCGCTATCGCTACGACCAGATCATGCGTCTGGGCTGGAAGGTGTTCATTCCGATCACCATCGCGTGGATCTTCGCCACCGCACTGCTGGTGTTCTTCGGCGTGTTCGAGAAGGGCGTGTGATGACCAAAATCGTTTCCTACCTCAAGAGCCTGCTCCTGCTGGAATTGTTCCAGGGCATGGCGCTTACGTTCAAATATCTGTTCCGTCCCAAGTACACGCTGATGTACCCGATGGAAAAGACCCCGCAGTCGCCGCGCTTCCGCGGCCTGCACGCGCTGCGCCGTTACCCCAACGGCGAAGAGCGCTGCATCGCCTGCAAACTCTGCGAAGCGGTCTGCCCGGCGCTGGCGATCACCATCGATTCGGAGCAGCGCGCCGACGGCACCCGCCGCACCACGCGCTACGACATCGATCTGTTCAAATGCATCTTCTGCGGATTCTGCGAGGAATCCTGCCCGGTCGACTCGATCGTGGAAACCCATATCCACGAGTACCACTTCGAGAATCGCGGCGAGAACATCGTGAACAAAACGCAGCTGTTGGCCATCGGCGACCGTCTCGAGAAAGAGATCGCCGAACGTCGCACCGCCGACGCCAGCTACCGATAAGCACGTTTCGTCGAACACATACTTTTTGAGGGCAGCCGTGGAATTCACCACTCTCGCATTTCTGGTCTTCGCCGCGATCGCCGCCATATCGGCGGGCGGGGTGATCACCATGCGCAATCCGGTGCACGCCGCGCTGTGTCTCGTGCTGACGTTCTTCACCGTCGCGTGTACCTGGATCCTCGCCGGCGCCGAATTCCTCGGCGTGACCCTGATCCTGGTCTACGTAGGCGCGGTGATGGTGCTGTTCCTGTTCGTGGTGATGATGCTCGATGTCGACGTCGAGCCGATGCGCGAAGGCTTCGTGCGCTATCTGCCGCTCGGCCTGCTGGTCGCGGTGGTCATGTTGATCGAAATGCTGACGTTGATCGGCGTGAAGGCGGAGTTCGCCTCGACGTTCGGCGAAGATCCCGCTGCGGTCGAGGGGCTGTCGAACACTGCATGGATCGCGCGCGCGTTGTTCACCGATTATCTGCTGCCGTTCGAAGTCGCGGCCGTCATCCTGACCATCGCGGTGGTCGCGGCGGTGATGCTGACCCTGCGACGTCGCACCGGCACGAAGCATCAGAATCCCGCCGAGCAGTCGCGCGTCCGCGCCCAGGACCGGCTCCGGATGGTGAAGATGTCCGCCGAAATGCCCGCTGTCGGCTACGATGCGGCAGCGCGCCAGGAGGTGAAGTCATGATGGGTCCGCTTGCCCTCGGGCACTATCTGGCGCTCGGCGCCGCGTTGTTCTGCATCAGCTTGGCTGGGATCTTCCTCAACCGGAAGAACGTCATCATCCTATTGATGTCGATCGAGTTGATGCTGCTCAGCGTCAACATCAATTTTATCGCGTTTTCGCGGCACCTCGGCGATGTCGCCGGCCAGATCTTCGTGTTCTTCATCCTGACCGTGGCCGCTGCGGAGGCCGCGATCGGCCTGGCGATCCTGGTTACCCTGTTCCGCAATCGGCGCACGATCAACGTGGCCGAGATCGACACTCTGAAAGGCTGACGGAACCGGTATGGAACACACCGTTATGGAGCATGCGATCTCCAAATCCATCCTGGTCGCTGTCGTCCTCGCACCGCTGCTCGGCGCGATCCTGGCCGGGCTGTTCGGTCGTCGCATCGGCCGGGTCGGCGCGCACAGCGCGACCATCCTCGGCGTCGGCGCGAGCTGCGCGCTGTCTTGCTACGTGCTGTGGCAGCTGGTCGGGCAGGGCGCGGTGCCGTTCAACGAGAACCTGTACACCTTCTTCGACGTCGCTGGTTACGACGCGCACGTCGGCTTCATGGTCGACAAGCT
>JAYUUH010000536.1:0-8106 GCA_043754745.1 Lysobacter sp. | reverse complement strand
ATCGTGACCGCGGCCAGCGGAAAGGGCGTTGGCTGCGGTTCGGCGGTATCAATCGATAGTGCCGTTGCGGCCATTGATGTCTCGCTCAGCAAGCAGCTGTCTCTGATCATGCACAGCGATGGCTTCAAGGCGATGGAAGCCACCTGGCGCGGGCTGTTCCACCTGGTGTCGCGCACCGAAACCAGCACGCGACTGAAGCTGCGCATCTTCAACGCCCAGCTGGCGGAACTCCAGGACGACATGTCCAAGGCGGTGGAGTTCGACCAGAGCAAGCTGTTCAAGATGATCTACGAAGCCGAATACGGCACCTTCGGCGGTTCGCCCTACAGCATGCTGCTCGGCGGTTACGACATCGGGCCGGATCACTCCAATATGACCTTCATCGGCAAGATGGCCGAGGTGGCGGCGGCAGCGCACGCGCCGTTCCTGGCGGCAGCGTCGCCGAAGATGTTCGGTCTCGATGATTTCGGCGATCTGGCCAAACCGCGCGATCTCGCCAAGATCTTCGAAGGCGCCGATCTGCAGGAATGGTCGGAATTCCGCAACACCGAGGATTCGCGTTACGTTTCGCTGGTGCTGCCGCGGGTGATGCTGCGCCTGCCGTACGGCCAGAACACGCTGCGGGCCGAAGGTTTCATCTTCGAGGAAGACGTGCTGTCCGACAACCGCGTTCCCGACAACACCCACTTCCTGTGGGGCAATGCCGCGTACTTCCTCGCCGAACGCATCACCAACGCTTTCTCGCTGTACAGCTGGACCGCGGCGATCCGCGGCGTCGAAGGCGGCGGCCTGGTCGAAGGCCTGCCGATCTATACCTTCAGCAGCGGCGAGGACGAGGGCATCAAGGAAATCTTCTGTCCGACCCAGGTGGCCATCACCGACCGTCGCGAGAAGGAGATCAACGATCTGGGCTTCATCGCGCTGTGCCACAGCAAGGGCAGCGGCAAGGCGGCGTTCTTCGGCGGCCAGACCACCAACAAACCGAAGAAGTACATCAACGCCGACGCCAACGCCAACGCGGCGCTGTCGTCGCGGCTGCCGTACATCATGGCGGCCTCGCGCTTCGCGCACTACATCAAGGTGATCGTGCGCGACAAGGTGGGCGGATTCCTGACCCGCGGCAACGTCGAGGCGTTCCTCAACAGTTGGATCTCGCAATATGTGCTGCTGGACGACAACGCTTCGCAGGACGTCAAGTCGGCGTTCCCGCTGCGCGAGGCGAATATCATCGTGGTCGATGTTCCCGGCGAGCCCGGGTCTTACAAGGCGACCGTCTTCCTCAAGCCGCATTTCCAGCTCGAAGAGCTGACCACATCGATCCGGCTGGTGGCCGATCTGCCGAAATAAGTCTGTCCAGGGCAGCGCGCCGATGGCGACGACGGCATATCGCCGAACACATTCAATCTGAGGAACGAACGCAATGGACCTGATCCTTCTGCAACCCGGCAACGACGACATCATCGGCAAAACCAGCTCCACCTACATCGATAACGTGTGGCGCGACGACGTGCTGCAGTTCGGCAAGTGCATGGAGCTGGTGTCCATCCATCACGGCATGAAGCAGCAGATCACCACCGACGTCAGCAACAAGGCCCGTACTTCCGGCCGACCGGTGATCACAGAATTCACCTGCGTCAAATACGTCGATCAGACCTCGGTGAAGATGTACGACTATTGTCTGCGCGCCGCTTCGCTGGGCTCCGACAAGGCCAACCCGACGAAGATCTACATTGCCCGCAACTCGGGCGACAGCAAGACGATCAACATCATGACCATGGCGCTGCGCGACGCGATCATCAGCGAAATCCAGTTCCAGTCGCATCCCAACGACATGCCGACCGAGCAGTTCAAGCTCAGCTTCACCGAGATTCTCTGGACCTTCACCGTCCAGGAGCACGATATGTCTGTGGCGGGCAATGTCCAGGCTGGCTGGAGCGTCATGCACAACCGTCCGATCGGCAACGCGTTCACCTGATCGGTTCTGTCGATCCCATGCGCCCGATCCGATGCGCGCGGCCATGCGCCGCGCGCATCGGGAACGATCCGTCCACGCGTCTTCGAATGCGGAGTTTCCATGCAGTACCTGTTCGAGCGTCTCAGTGTCATGCCGCGCGGCTTGGATGGCCGTGCCGAGCCCTTCGATGAAGTCGCGGCGGTCACAGCACAGATCCAGCGCATCGCGTCCACCAGCAGGCAGGTCGGCGATACGATCGCCGGCGTGCCATGGGGCATGCGTTCGGTCGTGACCATGGGGTCGAGCGCGACCGTACAGATCGAGGCGTATGCGAAGATGCTGAAGAACGCCATCGTGCGCTACGAGCCGCGGCTGAACTCGGTCGAGGTGAGGGTGGAGCGCAGCGGAGATCCGCTCGGTCCCTACGGACTGCTGGTCACTGCGGTGTTCCCGGACGAAGCGCAGCCGCGCAACGTCCGCGTCGTCGCGCCGTACTGAAGTCTCCAGACTGAGCCGGCATGCAGAACTCGATGGATCGACTGAAGGATTTCTACCAGCAGGAGCTGTCCTCGCTGCGCGAAGAAGCCAGCGAGTTCGCCCACGATTATCCCGAGCAGGCGGCGTTGCTCGGAATCCATCGCGGTCGTTCCTCCGACCCGCAGGTCGAACTGCTGATGCAGTCGTTCTCGTATCTGACCGGGCGGCTTCGGCATCAATTGGAAATCGATCAGGCCGATCTGCCCAATGCGCTGCTCGGCGATCTTTACCCGCATCTGGAAGCGCCGCTGCCGTCGATGATGATCGCGGAAATCCAGGTGCAGCCCGATGGCGTTGCCATCATCGAACGCGGCCGCAGCGTGATGGCTTCGGTGCCAATCGAAGGCGGCGGCAGCGCGGTCTGCCGCTTCCGTACCTGTTTCGACACGCTGCTATCGCCGCTGACGGTCGTGGAACTGGCGATCATGTCGCCGGAAGATTATCCGCAGCTGACGCGCGATCCCGAGGTGCGCGGCGTGCTGCGGGCGCGGCTGCGCAAGAACGGCCGCACGCCCCTCAAACAGCTGCAGCCGCAGAATGTGCGCTTCCATCTCAATCCCGAGGCCGGATCCGGCACGGCGAATGCGCTGCACCAACTGCTGTCCGCGCATCTGCGCGGCATGGCGGTGGTGGAAGAACCCGGTCGCCGGACGCTACCGCATCCGATCCCGGTGGACAGCCTGCGCTGGGTCGGTTTCGAAGACGACGAGGCGGCGCTTCCGTCGCATTCCCAGGCGCATCCGGCTTTCCGCATCCTGCAGGAATATTTCGCGTTCCCCGAGAAATTCCTGTTCTTCGACATCGCGTCGCTGCAACTGACGGTGGCCGATGAGACCGTCGACCTGCTGTTCCTGCTCGACGTGCCGCCAAAACCGTCGCTGCGGCTCACCTCGTCGATGCTGCTCACCAACTGCGTGCCGATGGTGAATCTTTATCGGCAGCGCATCGATCCGCTCACTCTGGATCATTCGCGCTTCGAATATCGCATCACCGGCGATGCCGCCCAGCATGCGAACTGCGAGATATACCGGATCGAACGCCTGCACGCGGTGCGTGCGGGCGAGAAGCCGCGGGTGGTCGCGCCGTACTTCTCGATGGACGATTTCCAGCACATCGAAGGCGAGGATTATTTCTACATCACCCGCCGCGAGGCCAGCCAGCGACCGCGCGTCGGCGGCACCGAGCTGCACGTGTCGTTCCTGGACGCAAAGTTCATGCTGACCGATCCGGCCGAGGACGTGATCGGCGGCAGCGCGCTGTGCACCAACCGGCGCATGCCCGAGCGCCTGTGCGTCGGCGATCGCTTGCAGATCGAGGGCGCGGCGCCGGTCGTGGCGATGCGCGTGCTCGGCAAGCCGTCCGCGCATCAAACCCCGCCGATGACCGGCGAACGCCCGTGGTTGCTGGTCTCGCAGCTCTCGCTCAATCACCTGTCGCTGGCGAGCGGTCCGCATGCGCTGTCCGCGCTCAAGGACATCCTGCGCCAGCATGTCGGCCCCAGCAGCACTCTGGGACACCGTGCGATCGACGGCATTCTCGGCATCGAAACCCGCCATGTGGTGCGCTGGCAGGCGCAGGCCGGTCAGCGCGGTTACGTGCAGGGTTTCGAAATCGATCTGACCCTGGACCACGCCCGTTTCGAAGAAAGCAGCGCCGTTCTGTTCTGCGCCGTCCTGCGGCATTTCTTCGCCCTGTATGCCGCCGTCAACACGGTGGTGCAGGTGCGCCTGCGCATGCCCCACGTGAAAGGAGTACTGAAGGAATGGCCACCGTTGGCAGGCAATCAGCTCCTTCTCTGAACAAGCTGATCGCAGGGCAGTACGCACGGTTCAATGTGTTCCAGCTCGTGCGACTGCTGCGGCACGTGCCGGACGGATCCGTGCCTGGCGGCGCATGGCCGATCGCGACGCGCCTGCGCTTCCGCGCGGATCTGCGCGCCGGCTTTCCCGGTCATGAAGTCACGCGTCTGACGCGGGCCAAGACCATGCCGGCGTTCCGCTGCGAAGCGCGCTCGGGGCGCAGGATGCCGGCACGTCTCGAATTGCGCACGCCGAATTATTGCGTGGCGAGCGAGCTTGGGCCGCTGCCTGAGCCTTTCCTGGAATGGGTGCGCGATCAGGAGCGCGTCGGCGGCCATGCGATGGCCGCATTCCTGGATATATTCAATCAGCGCGTGCATGTGCTGCGCCACGAATTGAAGCAGCGTTCGCTGCGCGCGCTGGATCCGGCGCTGCCGGCGCAGACGCGGTATGCCGCGCAGTTGGCTGCGCTGATGGGCGTGGCCTTGCCCGCCCAGCAGGCGCAGATTCCGCTGCCGATGCGCGCATGGCTTGGCTTGTCGGGCCTGCTGGTCAACAGCCGCAAGAGCGCAGTGGTAGTGGCGCAGATCCTGACCGCGTACCTTGGCGTCGAGTGTCGATTGCAGACGCTGGTCGGACGCTGGCGCGACATCGAGGACGCCGATCTCATCGCGCTGGGTCGCAAGCGGCATGCGCTGGGCCAACAGAGCCTGCTTGGCCGGCGCACCTGGGACGCGCACGCGTCGGTGCGTCTGCATGTCGGGCGCATGGGTTACGACGCGGTCTGCGCGCTGCTGCCGCTGCGCGCGACGCGCGACGGCGATGCGCAGCCGCGCAGCGCCCATCGCGGTCTGGTCGCCATGGTCCGGATGCTCCTCGACCGGCGTTTCGACTGCGAAGTCGAATTGACCCTCGATTCCGCCACCGTCCCGCCCTCACTTCTGTCGCTACCCTGGCGCGGCGGCGGCCTTGGGCTGCGTCTGGGCCAGACCGCCTGGCTCGGGCGCCACGACGGACGACCGGTGCGCTTCGTGGTCGACGCCTTCGACCGGGAGGCCGTCGCGTGAATCTGCCGCTGGATCCCATCGACGGCAGCGCGGTCGAACTGGTCGAGCAGCCGCTGCTGTTCCAGCACTGCCGCATCGACATGCCGCAGGGCCAGATCCTCGGCGAAAGCGCGCTGCGCATGGTGCAGTTCCAGGGCCAGGAGAGCGTGTCGGATCTGTTCGAATACCAGTTGGAGCTGCACGGAGACACCGTCAAGAACGGCGCGGGCAAGTCGCTGGTGTTTTCGCAGATCATCGGCCGGCCGGTCACGGTGGGCATCGGCATCACGCCCTGCGACGAGCCCGATGTCGGCCACGAAGCGTTCATGCGCGCGCTCGACGGCAGCGATCCCAAAGGTCTGTTTGCGCTGTTCAACGGCATCGTGGCGTCGTTCGCGATCGAAACGCCCGGCGTGTATCGCCTGACGATGCGGCCCGCCGCATGGCGTATGGGCCTCACCAACCGCTACCGCATCTTCGCGCAGAAAAGTCTGCGCGAAGTGCTGGAGCAGTTGTGCCGCGAGCATCGCGTCGAGGCGTCCTTCGACGGTTTGAAGGGCAGTACGAATATCGCATCCACCCGGACCCAGGACTGGCTTCAGGCGGGCGAGTCGGATCTCGAATTCATGCGCAGGCTGATGACCAAGGCGCATGTGTTCTATTACTTCAGGCATTACGCCGACCGGCACGTGATGGTGTTCGACAACCAGGTCGCTTACCCGCCGGCGTTGTCCGGGAACGTGCCGCTGCGCTACACCTACACCGGCATCGACGAACTGGGCATGCACCAGTACGACGTGGTGTCGCAGTACAACTACCAACAATCGATGGGCATCAGCGGCGTCGAAAGCGTGTTCACGCTGCAGAGCGAGGCTTGGGACGTGACTCAGCCGGGCGATCCACTGGCCACGTTCAGCAGTTTCCGCGCTAACAGCCGGCCCGATCCGGGCGAACTGCCGTTCAGGCAGTACAAGATCGTGCAGTACGGCTTCAGCGACAAGGAAGTGCGCGAATTCGCGCAGTCGACCGAACTGGCCATGCACACCGCCAACGTACAGTTCAGCGGTGCCAGCTTCTGCCCGGCGTTCCGCGTCGGTCATCGCTTCTGCATGGCGCCCACGCCTTCGGACTACACCGGCGACGATGTGCGTCCGGAGCTGGCGGGTGTGGAATTCGTGCTCACCCACGTACAGCACAGCTCCAGCCTCGACGGACAGTACACCAACCAGTTCAACGCCACGCTGGCGACCGGCCTGGTGTCGGCGGTCGGCCTGCAGGACACCCAGCAGGGCATGGTGCTGGCGCATGTCACCACGCCCGAGGGCAGCGAGGCCGTGCAGGACTGGCCGTATTACGTGCCGGACGATTTCAGCCTGGGCCGCCAGCCGCTGGTGGACAGCCAGAGCGTGCATCCGCGCCTCAATGCGAAGGGCGTGCACGTGCGCTTCTCCTGCGACGGCCCCGACGCGCCTCCGGTGTGGGTGAAACTCGCCGCGCACATGCAGACGATTCCCGAAGTCGGCACCAGCGTCTGGGTGTCGCGCGCCAACGACGAGTCCGAGCTGCCCGAGATCCAGAATATCGTGCAGGCCGACGGCAGCAAGACCATCACCGATTCGGGATGGACCGCGCATACCCAGGCCGGCAACAGTTTTTCGACCAGCTACGGCGACAGCCGCAGCGTGCGCTTCGGCCAGCCGTGGAGCCGCGCCGATGTCAGCGTCGCGGTGAAACTGGTGGAAGATGCGTATGCCACCGGGAAATTTCGCGATGCGTCTTATTCGCGCGGCGGCAACTATGGCTATTCGACATCGGAGAACGCAGAAAAAGGGGTGCTCAGCGAATCCCTGTCTTTCGGTTCCACCTACAGCGAGTCGTGGTGCCTGGAGCAGAAGAGTTTCAGCGCCGCCGGCTCCAGCCACCATCAGTCGGTGATCGGCAAAAGCGATCCGGCGTTGATTCAGCCCGAGGCCCCGAGCGCGGAGGCCCAGGCTGCGGTGCAGTCCTCGCATTCGGTAGTGTGGGGCGATACGTATTCCAGCAGCGACAGCCACGGCAACACCAAATCCGTCGCCAACTACGAGGGCAACGTCGAGAACGACAGCACCCACACCGGCGATGTGACATCCAGAACCACCATCAGCGGCGCATCCACCAACAGCAGCACCATCGACGGCACCAGCACCAACCACAGCACCCATAATATCGTCCACAACATCACACACGTCGTCGCACAGACCAGTTCCACAACCATCGGCGCGAACAACAGCAACGACGCCATCGGATTCAGCAACAGCAACTCGGCCACCATCGCGAGCAACCGCAACTCGCTGGTCGGCGGGAATATCGATCTGAGTCTGCAGGGCACCGGCAACACCGTGTCCATGACCGGCATGGAAAACCGGATGACCATGACGATCATGAACAACACGCTGAGCGTGAACGGGGAATCCAACAGCGTCAGCGTCACCGGCCCCAGCACCACGGTGGAAGTGGCCGGGCCAGGCGTGCATGTCTCGGCGAAATCCGCACAGGCCAACATCGACCTCAACGGGCCGGTGATGCAGATCCCCCTGATCATCCTGGTGCTGTGAACGATGAAGATCATCAAGCCGCTCACGCTGGGAATCCTGCATCAGCCCTACCGGTTCCAGGGCCAACACCGGCTCTCGATCGCCGCATTGGGGTTTTTCGCGCTGGGGCGCAGCGACCAGCGTTTCCTTGTCGACAATCTGCAGTGGCTGCGCGTGCTGCCGCATCTGCCGGCGGG
>JAYUUH010000535.1:0-2752 GCA_043754745.1 Lysobacter sp. | reverse complement strand
CGTCGCGGCCGCGACGGAGACGCCACCACGCGCGCAGCGCGCGCGGCGCCATGCCGATGGCGTTCAGGGCGTAGATCAGCCGGAACAGGCGCAGCCGGCGGACGACGGCCGGGTTGTCGAACACATCGCCGGCGAGCAGCGAGATCACCGCCTGTTCGATCTGGAACTTGTTGCTGGGGCGGGCAAACAGGCGCTGCATCACCGGGGTGTTGAATCGGTAGATGAACCACGAGAACTCTTTCAAGCCGCGGTCGAGCCGCTGCGTCATCTCCCGCTGCAGCGCCGCTTCGCTGGCGGGTTCGCGCAACGCGCCATCCACCATCATCGCGGCGCGTTCGGCGCTGTGCATGCCCAGGTACACGCCGGAAGAAAAGATCGGATCGATGAACGCGTAGGCGTCGCCGACCATCGTCCAGCCCGGGCCGGCCATCCGCGAGCATAGATAGGAATAGTTGCCGGTGGCATGCACCGGTGCCACGCGTTCGGCCTGTCGCATCCGCGCTTCCACCGTCGGCACCGTGCGCAGGGTGCGCAGCAGGAAGGTCTCGGTGTCGCCGTCGCGCTGTTTGAGGTATTCGGGCGAGCACACCGCGCCGATGCTCATCACGTCGTCGCGCAGCGGGATCAACCAGATCCAGCCGTGGGCGAAACGTTCGACGGTGATGTTGCCGGCTTCTTCGCCGTCGCGCCGGACCACGCCGGTGAAATGACTGAACAAGGCTGCGGACTGGTGGTTCGGATTTCTGCGCTTGAGCTTGCGGCGCGCGCCGAGGAAAGTGTCGCGGCCGCTGGCGTCCACCAGATAGCGCATCCGCACCTCGAATACGCTGCCGTCGGCGTTGCGCGCCCGCGCCCGCGTCGGCCGTCCGCCCGCATCGTCGTCCACGGACACCACGGTCACGCCCTCGCGGCTGTCGGCGCCGGCTTCTGCGGCGGCCTCAAACAACAGCCGGTCGTATTCATCGCGCTTGACCTGATAGGCGTGGCCGAACTGCGGGTTCAGGGCGCGATCGAAACGGAACATCTGGACCCGGCTCGTACCGTCCGCCGAGGTCAGCGGAAAGTCGGCGCCGGGCTTGTAGACCCCGATCGCGGCGACCCGGTCGAGCACGCCCAGGCGCTGGAGGATCGGCAGGTTCATCGGCAGCAGCGATTCGCCGATATGGAAGCGCGGGTGGCGCGCTTTTTCCAGCTGCAGCACCCGCCAGCCGCGGCGGGCCAGGGAAATCGCGGCGGTACTGCCGGCAGGGCCGCCGCCGATCACTAAGACATCGCAGTCGACGGACGCGCAGCCGACGGGCTCGCGATCCACGGCAGCACGGTCCACGCAAGGGGGCATCGCGGGGGGCGGCAGCTCCGTTTCCGCCGGCATCGTGCGTCCATCGCCTGATTGGGCCGTCATGCTCTTCTTGTTGCAGTCTGAGACTGGCATCATACCGCGTGGCGCGCCAACGCCGTCCGGTCTCACGGGGCGGCGACATGGGCTCCGGCATGCCTTCCCCCATCTCAGGCCGACCTGCACTGCCGGTCGGCGCGTCCGACGACGACGTACGGCGGCCCCCAGGTGCCCGTTCCGCGCGGCGCCGTTTCCTTCGAATTCTGGATTGTTTGCCATGTCTGCACTGACTCCCGCCGAACTCGAACTTGCGGAACTGCTGGTCGAAAGCCTGAACCTCGAAAGCGTCGCTCCCGCCGAAATCGACCCGGACGCACCGCTGTTCGGGGCCGGCCTGGGCCTCGATTCGATCGACGCGCTGGAACTTTCGCTGGCGATCAGCAAGAAGTACGGCTTCCAACTGCGTTCGGACAACGACGACAACCGCCTCATCTTCGGTTCGCTGCGCGCGCTGTCGGCCCACGTCCAGCAGCACAAGGCGGAGTGATCGCCGTACTACGGCTGCTGCTGTTGGCGCTGTACGCGCCGCTGGCGCATTTCGCCGGCACTCGCCAGTCGCCGCTGCTGGCGGTGCTGGCGCTGGGCGATCTGGCCCTGCTGGCGTTGATCGATGGGCTGCTGCGCCGGCGCCTCGCCGCATGGCTGGCGCTCGCGGTGTCCGCGGTCGCGCTGATCGCGCTGGCCGGCTCGCGTCATGCGTTGATGCCGCTGCTGCTGGTGCCGCCGCTGTTCACCGCGATGATCGGCTGGTGGTTCGCGCGCAGCCTGCGTCCGGGGCGCGAGCCGATCATCACAAAGGTCGTGGGCGCGCTGTATGCGCGGGCCGGCATGCCGCTGTCGGCGCGGCATCTGGGTTACACCCGGGGCCTGACGATGGCCTGGGCGGTATTGCTGGCGTTGCTGACGGTGGTGAACCTGGTCCTCGCGCTGATCGCGGTGCCCGATGGCGTGCTGATGCGGCTGGGCATCGATGCCGCGGTCACAGTGACCAACGCGCAGTGGTCGCTGGTCGCCAACATCGCCAACTACGGCGTGCTCGGCGGTTTCGCGCTGATCGAATACCAGGTGCGCAAATTCGTGTTCCCGGTGCGCCCGTATCGCAACATCGTCGATTTCGGCCGGCAGATGGCCGCGCTCGGACCCGCGTTCTGGCAGAGCTTCTTCGATTCCGGGCCCGCAGGCACCGGCACGCACCCGGATGGCAGCGGAGCGCCGCCATGAACCGGCAAGATCCGTGCATGTCCGTGCCCCTGTCCCTTGCCGATGCGTTTCGCCGTATGTCCGGCATCATCCTTTGCGAGCCCGCACGCCATGTCGTCGATTGAACTGCCGCGGCTGACCGTCGATGCACGCCGC
>JAYUUH010000534.1:0-2762 GCA_043754745.1 Lysobacter sp. | reverse complement strand
CAGGCCGTGCGCGCGCATCGCGATGCGCAGGTCGTCGGCCTCTTCCGGCGGCAGGTCCACCACCAGCAGACCGTCGACGCCCGCAGCCGAGGCCTCCTCGGCGAAACGCACATAGCCGCGGATCTCGACCGGGTTGAGGTAACCCATCAACACCACCGGCGTGTGCGCATCCACTATGCGGAATTCGCGAACCGCCTCGAAGACGAAGCTCAGCCCGGCGCCGCGCGCCAACGCGCGTTCGGAGCTGCGCTGGATGGTCGGGCCGTCGGCCATCGGATCGGAAAACGGCACGCCGAGTTCAATCACGTCGGCGCCGGCCTCGACCAGTGCGCGCATCACCGGCACCGTGGCGTCGCGCGAGGGATCGCCCGCGGTCATGAACGGCACCAGCGCCTTGCGGCCGGTGGCTTTGAGATGGGCGAAACGGGTGTCGATGCGGTTCATGGGCGTCCGGTGACGGACGTGGCGCTGGCGTCCGAGGATGAGGAAGAAGGCGGCGCGGCTTTCGGTTTGCCGATTTGTCGCAGATGATTCCAGACCGCCTCGATGATCGTCATCGAAACATCGTCCGGGTGACAGGATGCCTTAGCGCAGGCGGCGCGCGACAACGCATCGTTTCCTCCCCAGAGTCCAAACTCGTTGCGGATAGCCATGCCCAGTCCCATGTGCAGCCCGGCGAGATCGTCGCGCGCCATCGACCGGATCTCCTCGCGCGACTCGGGATCGAGCCGGCGAACGACCTCGGCGACGGCCGCGTCCACCGACGTGGGCCACGCCGCGCGCAGACCGTCGAGTTCCGTCTCGTCTGCTTCGGGAAAACATTCGGCATAAGCCTTCTCCCAGCTGCCATCGTCCTCTTGGGTCTCACCCGCTTTTGCCGAGGACACCACCATGCCGTCAATGCATTTTGCGTTCTGGGCGAATGCAGGGCACGGCGCGACAGCCCACGCCAGCAGCACCAGCATCATCGCCATGCGAGCGCCACCGGGGGCCAGCAAAAGCCACGCGCTCAAAACACGATGCCTTCGCGGGCGGCAATGGTATGCACGTCCTTGTCGCCGCGGCCGGAGAGGTTGCACAGCACCAGCCCGTCCTTCGGCAGCTCGCGGGCGAGCTTCATCGCCTGGGCGATGGCGTGGCTGGATTCCAGCGCCGGCAGGATGCCTTCGGTGCGCGCGAGCAGATGGAAGGCTTCCATCGCTTCATCGTCGGTGATGCCTTCGTACTCCGCACGGCCGCGATCTTTCAGGAATGCGTGCTCGGGACCGACGCCGGGGTAATCGAGGCCGGCGGAGATCGAGTGGGTCTCGATGTTCTGGCCGTCATCGTCGCACAGCACGGAGGTGCGGTTGCCGTGCAGCACGCCGGGGCGCCCGGCGGCCAGCGAGGCCGCATGCAGGCCGCTGGCGATGCCCTCGCCCGCCGCTTCGGCGCCGACCAGGCGCACGCCGGCATCGTTGAGGAAGGCGTGGAAGATGCCGATGGCGTTGCTGCCGCCGCCGACGCAGGCGGTGACTACGTCCGGCAGGCGGCCGTAATCGGCCAGCATCTGCGCGCGCGCTTCGCGGCCGACCACCGAATTGAAGTCGCGGACCATGCGCGGATATGGATCGGGGCCGGCGACGGTGCCGATGATGTAGAACGTGTTGTGCACGTTGGTCACCCAGTCGCGCATCGCTTCGTTCAGCGCGTCCTTGAGCGTCGCGGAACCGCTGGTCACCGGGACCACGGTCGCGCCGAGCAGCTTCATCCGGTAGACGTTGATCTTCTGGCGCTCGATGTCGGTCGCGCCCATGTAGACCACGCATTCCAGCCCCAGCCGCGCGGCGACCGTGGCGCTGGCCACGCCGTGCTGGCCGGCGCCGGTCTCGGCGATGATCCTCGGCTTGCCCATGCGGCTGGCGAGCAGCGCCTGGCCGATGGTGTTGTTGATCTTGTGCGCGCCGGTATGGTTCAGGTCTTCGCGCTTGAGCAGGATGCGCGCGCCGCCGACTTTCGCGCTGAGCCGCTCCGCGTGATAGATCGGGCTGGGACGGCCGACATAGTGCTTCAGGTCGCGATCGAATTCGGCGATGAACGCCGGGTCGACCCGCGCCGTGTCGTACGCCGCGGCGAGTTCCTGCAGCGGGCCGATCAGGGTTTCGGCGACGAAACGCCCGCCGAACCGGTCGAAATGACCTTCGGCATCGGGAAAGGCGTTGAAATCGGTCTTCGTGTCGAGCATGGCGTCGGCCTTGATGTCGAGCATGGCGGGGTCGATCGGCGGCAATTCCTCAGTTTATCGCAGACCGGTGCTGGACTACCGTTATAAAATCAATCGAATCCGTTATGAAAACTCACACGTCATGAACTCGCATGCGATGACCCGGAACCTGCCGCCGCTGAACGCCTTGCGCGCCTTCGAGGCGGTCGCGCGGCTGGAAAGCGTCAGCCGCGCCGCGTCCGAGCTGCACGTCACCCATGGCGCGGTCAGCCGGCAATTGCGGGTGCTGGAAGACGCCCTGGGCGCGGCGCTGTTCGTCCGCCAGGGACGCGGTGTGGCGCTGACGCCGCTCGGCCACCGGCTCCACGGCGCCGCGGCGGCGGCTTTCGATCCGCTGCGCGCAGCCTGGGCGGAACTGCGTCGCGGGCCGCAGCAGGCGCCGCTGGTGCTGGGCTGTCCGGGCAGCGTGCTGGCGCGCTGGATTATCCCGCGCCTGGACCGGCTGGCGCGCGAGCGGCCGGACCTGCTTCTGCATCTGTCGGCCATCGGAAGCGCGCCC
>JAYUUH010000533.1:0-2762 GCA_043754745.1 Lysobacter sp. | reverse complement strand
CTGACCACGGTCGATCTGGTCTGGCGCGAGACGCAAATTTCGTTTCATGCGCGGAACCCGTTTCCGGTCGGCGGCGTGGTCGAAGATCCGGCGACCGGCGCCGCGGCAGCCGCGTTCGGCGGTTATCTGCGCGCGCTGGGTCTGGTGGACCTGCCGGCGACCATCGAAATCCGCCAGGGCGACGACATGGGCCGGCCCAGCCGGCTGCGCGTTGGCATCGACACGGAAGGCGGTATCCGTGTCAGTGGGCATGCGGTGCCGATCGATGACCCCGCCGATGCCCAGGACAGCCGTTTGCGGATAGCCGGCACCGACGCTTTCCATCAGGATTTCCGCCCATGAGCACCTCCAGCGCATTGCAGACCCCTCTCCCGGTCGTGGAAACGCCCAAGGCTTGGCTCACGCCCCTGGAACTGTGCGTGCTGGGCGCGATCTGGGGCGCGTCCTTCATGTTCATGCGCGTGGCGGCGCCCGAATTCGGCGCGGCGCCGCTGGTCGCGATCCGGCTGGGTCTGGGCGCGTTGATCCTGCTGCCGTTCCTGTGGATGGAACGGCGCGCGTTCCATCGGGGGCTGTGGCCGCGCCTGGCGCTGATCGGCGCGATCAATTCCGCGATTCCGTTCACCTTGTTCGCCTGGGCCGCGCAGCGCGCGCCCGCGGGGGTGGGCGCGATCACCAATTCGATGGCAGTGCTGTTCACCGCGCTGGTGGCGTTCCTGTTCTATGGAGAACGCATCGGCGGGCGTCGCGTCGTCGCGCTGATCGCGGGTTTCGCAGGGGTGATCGTGCTCGCCAGCGGCAAGGTCGGCGGCGCCAGCATCGGCCTGCCGGTGGCGGCGGGCACCTTCGCGGCGTTCCTGTACGGCATCGGCGGCAATCTGGTGAAGCGGCATCTCGCCGGACTGCCGGCGACGGCGGTCGCCGCGGCCACGCTCAGCTGCGCGACGCTGGTCAGCGCGCCGTTCGCGATCGCGCAATGGCCGCAGCATGCGGTGTCGGCGAAGTCATGGGTCGCGGTGTCGCTGCTCGGCGTGCTCTGCACCGGCATCGCGTTCGTCATGTATTACCGGTTGATCGCACGAATCGGCGCCAGCCGCGCCGCCACCACGACCTATCTGGTACCGCTGTTCGGCGTGGGCTGGGCATGGCTGCTGCTGGACGAACCGCTGACCGTCGCCATGGGCATCGCGGGTGCGTTGATCCTAGGTAGCGTAGTGTTAAGCCAACGGCAGGCAGAACGGGCTGTTGTAGAGCGGGCTTCAGCCCGCTGAGCGGTATCCGATGAGAATAATGCCGGGCTCGACTTGCCGCCGCGTTCAATGCATGACAATCAAGACAAAACAACCGAACGCGCTGCAACCGATAACGGCCAGCGCAATCCGTATGACGCCTGTCGCCTTCAATCCAGTGTTGCGGGTGGCATGCGAAAGGATTCGCATGCCGGCGAATGCCGCGATTGCGGCTGTTGCAAGTGCGACGGCAAGTTCCTTGCCGCTGTTGTCGAAGCCGTATTCAATCGCAGCGATGAGTCCCGCGAAAAACCGATGATGCCGGCGGTCAATCCCGCAAAAAATCGGATTGCAGCATCTTCAACTGGTCGCAGAATCCGGACGGCACGAGCTGCCGGTTCACCACGTCGCAGCCGGCGCGGCCGGCGTCGCCACCAGGCGCGGCACGCCTTCTTCGTCGAGCAGGCGTTCGATGCGCGCGAATACTTCCGGGCGCGAGAAGGGTTTTTTCATGAAGTCGTCGGCGCCGATGCGCTGTACGTAGAACTGTTCGGTCGCCAAGGCGTTGCCGCTGATCATGATGATCGGCACCAGCTTGGTGGCGGGCTCGCGGCGCAGCGCGCGCAGGGCCGCGAAACCGTCCATGCCGGGCAGCACGATATCCAGGAAGATCAGATCCGGCACCAGATCGCGCGCCAGTTCCAGCGCCTCTTCGGCGGTGTAGGCCTCCAGGGTCTGGAGGCCGTTCTGCTGCAGCATCTTGCGAAGCACGGCGACGATCGTGGTCGAGTCGTCGACGATCAGCACCCGGGTGCCGGGGCGCACATTCAATCTTGGTTTCTCGCGGCGTTCCGGGCCTTCATAAGTGTCGTCCACCGGCGGCGGCGCCACCGCGGCTTCGATCAGTTCCTCGGGCGTGGCGGTCTCGGCCAGCGCATCGAGTTCCTCGAGCGTGGGCGTCGGCGGACGCGGCGGCTGTGGCAAGGCGACGGGCTGCGGCCCGGCGGCCGGTGCCGCAGGCGCATCGCGGCCGCGCAATGTGTCATGCCAGCGTTTGACTGAATCGAAAATACCCACGCGTTACTCCCGTGACCGGTTGCCGGATGCCGCCCCATCTCTCTGTATCAAGGCGATGTCTGCATCAAGGCGGATGAACGGCAAACCGGGCCCGGGGCGGACGCGCGAAGCATAGCGGCCCCGGGGCGGGCAGGCCAAGCCGGCGATGGCCCGGATGCGAGGGCCATCACGTTACTGGCGACGCACGGTGGGCCTGGGTTGATGCGTCGTGCTTACTTGATCGGCTCGTCCAGCATCATCGCGCGCACGAAGCGGACCGGCGGCGCGCCGTAGGACAGCACCTGGTCGTGGTAGGCCTTGAGCTTGAAGTCCTTGCCCTGCTTCTGCTCCATCGCCTTGCGCAGGTCGAAATGCTCCTGCACGCCGACGAAGTAGGTCGGCAACTGCGCGCTGCTCAGCTGTGCGCGGACCCACTTGCCTTCGGCCTCGCGCTCCTGCTGGAAGGTACGCTTGACC
>JAYUUH010000532.1:0-8168 GCA_043754745.1 Lysobacter sp. | reverse complement strand
GGCGCGCGTGCATGCGGTGATGGCGGCCGGCGTGGACCAGCCGCAGCTGCTGCAGCGCTGGATGGCCGACGCCGCGGAGCTGCGCGCGCTCGGCGTGGAGCCGGCTGGCTTCGATCTGCGGGCGCTGGCGAAATTCGCCGGCCTCGGCGTGAAGGTCCGCCACAACCCGCTGCGGTCGATGTTTCCGCTGGGTTTCCGGCTGATGAGCGTGGCCGCGATCGAGATCGACCTGTTTTCCGCGTATGCGCTGCAACGTTCGCGCGCGGGCCATTCATTCGCTACCGACATGGCCCAGCGCGCGCGCGATCTGGTCGCGTTCGTCGGCGAGTGGCACGATCCATCGCAGCACGCGCACATCCTGCTGTGGGATGCGATGCGTTACGAGCTGGCGGTGGCGCAGCTCCGTGCGCCGCAATCCGGAGAAACAGACCGGTCGGACCTGCGCATGTCGCGTCCGCCATGCATCCGCGGCGACATCGCGCTCCACGAACTGCGATCCGACCCCCGGGTGCTGGCCGATGTGCTGCACGCCAGTACATCGCGGCTCGAGGACGTACCGCTGCAGCCACAGGCGTTCTGCTTCTGGCGTGCATTCGACGGCGATCACGCGGGCGATCATGCTGGCGATACGTCGGTGATCGCGGTCGACGCACTCGGCCAGCATCTGCTGTCGCGCATCGACGGCAAGCGCAGCGCGGCGGCATTGGCGCGCGAACTCGGCGGCGGTCGCGACGCGGCGCGCGCGGTCGCGATCGCGCTCGACAGTCTCGCCGCGATCGGCATCGTCGCCTTGCCGCAGCGTCGAACACGGCCCGCATGCGCTTGAGCCTGATCGACAACCTGGTGATGCCCGAAGAGGGCGATCTCGCGCTCCTCGACGTGCATCCGCATCTGGGCCTGCTCGCGTTGGCGGCCGCGGCCGAAAGCGACGGCCACCACGTGCGCATCTACGATCCGAAACGTCTGCTGCGCAGCGGCGAACTGCGTTACGACGACACGCTGTACGAGCGCGCGGCGGCGTCGATCCTCGCCGGGCGGCCGGATGCGGTGGGCTTCACTTCGCTGGGCTGCAGTTTCCTGTTCGCGATCAACGTCGCCGCGCATCTGCGGAGGCAGGAGCCCGATCTGCCGATCATGCTCGGCGGGCCGCACGCGACCATGCTGGACCGGCCGATCATCGAACGCTTCCCGCAGTTCGACCTGATCGTGCGCCACGAGGCCGACGAGATCTTCACCGGCGTGCTGCGCGCGCTGGAGAACCGGCATTTCATCTCGGTGCCTGGCCTGAGCTGGCGCAACGCGCGCGGCGAGTTCCAGATGACCCCCGGCAAACCGAAGGTCGAGAACCTCGACGCGCTGCCGCTGTTGCCCTACCACCATTACCCGATCAAAGAACTCGGTTTGGAGCTGCTGCGGATCGAAGCCGGGCGCGGCTGCCCGTTCGCATGCACGTTCTGCTCCACCGCCGGTTTTTTCCAGCGAAGTTTCCGCCTGAAATCGCCGGAACGGCTGGTGCATGAACTCGAACTGCTGCGCGAACGCTACGGCTACAGCGACTTCAAGCTCGACCACGACATGTTCACCGTGAACAAGCGTAAGGTGCTGGATTTCTGCGAGGCGGTGCGCGGCCGCGGGTTCCGCTGGCGGGTGTCGGCGCGGGTGGACTGCGTCAACCCGATGCTGCTGGAACGCATGGCGGACGCCGGCTGCATCGGTCTGTATTTCGGCATCGAGACCGGTTCGGCGCGGATGCAGAAGATCAGCCAGAAGCGGCTCGATCTGGAGCTGGTGGAACCCACGCTGGCGGTCTGCCGGGATCTCGGCATCGACGCCACCGCATCGTTCATCACCGGCTATCCCGAGGAAACGCGTCAGGACCAGGACGACACGCTGGATATGATCGGCCGCTGCATCTCGCCGAACTGTCTCACCCAGCTGCACATCCTGCAGCCCGAACCGGGCACGCCGATGTATGCCGAACGCGGTAGCGACGTGCGCTACGACGGTTATTCCAGTCCGTACAACACTTTCCTGCTCAACGCCGGCGATCGCGAGCTGGTGCTCGGCACGCCGGACATCTTCCAGACCTACTTCCACTATCCCGCGGAACTGCCGCGCGAGGAGCACGTGTTCGCGGTGCTCGCGGTGGATCTGCTGCGCCGGGTCGGCGCGGACGTGGTCAGATATGCGCTGCGCCGCTTCGACGGCAGCCTCGGCGGACTGATGGCCGCGTTCCGCGACTTCGCCCGGCAGACCGACGACGGCGGTGATGCCGCAATGCTGCCGACGCCCGATGCCGCGCTGCTGTCGGGGTTCGTCGATCGCGTGTTCGGCGCGCGTCATCACGTCGCGTCGCTGTTCCGGCTCGGGCTGGGTCTGCACGGCGAGCGGATGCCGTCGCAGACATCCGCATCTGCATCCGCATACGACCCGCCGCAGCCTTACGTGCTGAACGCGCGCGTGCGGATCCTCAGCGACCTGCACGATTGCGACGCGTGGCTGGAACGCATCCGCGCCAGCGCGCCGGACGCGGGCCTTCTCGAAGACGACGATGCGGGCGACGACGAGCGCATGAGTTATCTGCTGCATCTCGGCCGCGAAACGCCGCATGCGTATCGCATCGACGCAGGCGTGGAAGCGATTCTCGGCGTGTTCGCCCAGCCGCAGCGCTGCGATCGGGTCGCGGCGATGATCCATGAGCGTGCCGGCGGCACCGAGATCGGCGACGGTTTCTTCCGCGAACTCGTCGCCGAAGGCATCCTGGTGCCGTGGTCGGAGCCGGTGCATTGAGCAGCAAGGACATCGCCGCACCGCAGCGCTGGTCCGCGCTCGATCTCGCCGAAGGTCTGCAGCTCGGACACGCACTGTCGACACTGCAGCATCTTGGCGTACTCGAAGCCTTGAATCGGCCACGGAGCGCCGCCGATCTGGCCGCCGGATCCGGTCTCGATCCCGCACTGCTCGCCGCGGTGCTCGAATTCGTGGCTGCGCGCAGCGATGCCGTGGACAAGCGCGGCCGTCGCTTCGTGCGCGGCGCATCCGACACGCCGGAAGCGCGTTTCGTGACCGAACTGTATGCCGGTGCGTTCGCCGCCAACGCGGTCGCGCTGCCGGCATTGCTGCGGCGACCCGCCGGTGCGGGACGTGCGGTCGACCGCGCGCGTCATGCCCGCGCCTTCCTGTATGCGCCCGGCGGCGCCGAACAGGTGCCGGCATCGCTGCTGGGACAGCTCGGCGTGCGTGCGCTGCTCGATCTGGGCTGCGGCCCGGGCCATCTGCTGCGCGCGATGGCGCAGCAGGATCCCGGGTTCCATGGCTGGGGCATCGACGCCAATCCCGGCATGTGCCGGATCGCCCGCGCCGGGCTGCGCGAGGCCGGCGCGTCGCGGCGCGTGCGCATCCTGCAGGGCGACGGCCGCAGGCCCGAGCGGGTCTTGCCGGCGTCCGCACGCGCGAAGATCGACGCGATCGCGGCCGGCGATCTGGCCAACGAACTCTGCGCCGTCGACGGCGCGGCCGTCGAATGGCTGCGCCGCCTATCGCTCGCGTTCCCGCAGCGCTGGCTGCTGGTCAGCGATTATTACGGCCGTCTGGGCCACGGCCGCGAAGCGCGCCGCGAAACCCTGCTGCACGATTACGTGCAGGCGATCTCCGGCCAGGGCATTCCGCCGCCGGACCGCAAAGCCTGGCAGGCGCTGTATCGCGCCGCCGGCGCGCGTCTGGTGCATTGCATCGAAGACACGTCGACCACGCGCTTCCTGCATCTGCTGCAACTGTAGATCCGGCGACCACGTCAACGATAGTGATTCGTGCGACAGCGATGCGGGAAAGTCGCGCATCGATGGCGCCGTAAGCAGAACGCCCGGGCGGCGTGGCTGCCCGGGCGTCGTCGGAGATCGATCCTGCGATCAGCGCATGCGCGCGATGTTGCTCAGGGGCTGGTTCACGGTGAGGTTGCCGTTGCCGTCCCACTCGAAATAGCGGCCGTAGGCGGTCACGGTTTCGACCTGCGCGCCGCTGGGCAGATGCCGCAGTTCGCGGCTGCCGAAGGTGCAGACGGAACCCGCCGGCCGATACGCGCACGGACCGTTGGCGTAGCGCGGCACGCTGAGCAGGGTGTCGGTGCCGAACAGATTGCCGGCTGCGTCGAAGATCCAGTAGCGACCGTAGGCGGTGATCGACTCGAACAGACCGCCCCATTCCGGCGCATCGAGCAGATTGCGGGTGTCGAAACGGCAGGGCGCACCGCCGGCGTAAAGGCACGGGCCGTTTGCGTAGCGCGTCACGCTGGAGAGCAGCGATCCGTTGCCGGCGAGGGCGTTGCCGTTCTGGTCGAAGTTCCAGTAGCGGCCGTAGGCGGTGACCGATTCCAGGTAGCCGAAACCGGGATAGTCCAGCACGGTCGCCGAGTCGATGGTGCAGATTTCGCCGGCGGGCGCATACAGACAGGGGCCGTTCGCGTAACGCGGCAACGTCGTCAGTTTCCTGGTCGTGCCCATCTGGGTGCCGGCGGCGTTGAACTGCCACAGGTATCCGAACGCGTAGACCGATTCCACCAGGGCGCCGGCGCTGTTGACGTACTGGCCGATGCTGTCGATCCGGCACAGTTTCGACGTCGACGCTTCCGGCGCGCTGCACGGGCCGGTGGTGGTGGACAGCGCGGTGTTGACGGCGCCGTAGGCGTTGAGCAGGCCGGGGCCGCAGTTGCTGCCGCAGGCGGGCAGCGCGCTGGCGGTGCCGCGGATCAGCGAGGTCACCTGGTCCGGGAACAGCCGCGGATTGGCCGACAGCATCAGGCCGATCGTGCCGGCGACGTGTGGCGCCGCCATCGAGGTGCCGCCGAGATGGCGGTAGCAGTGTGCATTGCCGCTATCCGGCGAGGTCGTCCATGCCGAGACCGCGCCGTCCAGATTCGCGGGATCGAAGCCGCTGGATCCGTCCGCGGGGCAGCTGATGCCGGCGCCGTAGAACGAGCGTCCGCCCGGTGCGGTGACGCCGACGTTCGGGCCGCGGCTGCTGTACGGCGCGAGCGTGTTGGTGCGATCGCTGGCGGCGACCGAGATCACGCCCGGGCATGATGCCGGCGAGACGTTGTCGACGTTCACGGCGTTGTTGCCTGCGGCTGCGACCAGATTGACGCCGTGGTCGCGTGCCCGGGCGACCGCTGCGCGCAATGCTGGATATGAAGCCTGTGTGCAGGCAGCGGGCGACTCGAAGCTCATATTGATGACGCGCGCGCCGTTGCTGGTCGCCCAATCGATGCTGGCGACGATCCACTCCATCGTCAGGCCGGTACTGGCGTCGCCGATCTTCACGTTCATCAGCGTGCAGCCGAAACAGACGCCGCTACCGCCGATGCCGTTGTAGGCGGCGGCGCCGGCGATGCCTGCCACGTGCGTACCGTGGCGCCAGGTGCCGTTGTCGGTGGCGGGCTGACCGGGCGTGGGGGCGTTGTACTCCAGCGGCGACCAGCGGCCGTTCAACTCGGGATGTCCGCTGCGGCCGGAATCCAGGATCGCGATCGGGATCGCGCTGCTGCCTGTGGTGATGTTCCAGGCGCTGGGCAGCGAGACCAGCGGGTAATGCCACTGCTGCGGATACAGCGGATCGCTGGGCGTGAGCGCGAAATCGAACAGATAGTTGAGCTGGGCGTATTCGACATCCTTGCGCTGACGCAGTTTCGCCAGCAGCGCGAGGGTCTCGGACTTGGCGACCGCCCTGTTGTTGCGCAGCGGCAGGGTGTTCTCCAGCCGCGCGACGTCGAAATGCGCGGATTTCGAACTCAGGCGCACGCCGGGGAGTTGCGCCGCGGCGGCGGATTTGCGGGCGCCGGGCTTGAATTTCACGATCACTTCGTACGGGACGAAGCGGAGGTTGCCGGCCGTGTTCGGCGGCGGCGCCGCCAGCGTTTCGCCGGCGAGCGCGAGGCCGCAGAGCGCCAGAAGAGCGGGGGACAGTTTCATCGGAGTGGTTTCCGTCGGGATGGCATGGAAGGGACGGGCCGGCGCGCGGTCTGCGCCCGGCGGAGCGAGCCCGACCTGACGGCCGGGCTCTCCATTGCCTCAGCGGAATCCAGCGCAAAGCAGGATCATCCGCCGCGTACGCCCGCGACCGCAGGCCGAACGCGTACACCATCCGCGACGCTTGCGGCGATCGGATCAGTCGCGCCGTTTTGCGCTCAAAGTCATTCTGCTGAGTTCGATGGCGGGCCCTTTTTCGTACATCGCGACGTCGGCGACGTTGTAGTCGAGCATGCCCATCGACAGCAGGCTGGCCCACTGCCCCGGCAGCTGCGTGGTGTACAGCACCTGCTCGTTCGTACCGAGCACGTCGAGAACGACGTCGATGTCGTACTGGTCGTGGAGAGGACTGCCACCGCCGCTCCGCTTCGCGGTCTGGATCCAGCGCAGAGTGATCGCCGTGTGTGTCCGGTCGTTCTGCAGCGGAATGGTGGCGACGAGGCGATCGTTGTGCACGGGTTTGGTGTCGACGCCGGGCGCGGCCGCGCGGGACTCGATGATCTCGATGGTCGCATGGCTGCGGTTGCGCTGGGTCTTGCGCACCCGATAGATGCTGGATATCGCCTCCGAATATTTCAGGCCGGCCGATCCGTTGCGGAAGAAATCGAGCTGCGCGACATCCAACCAGTCGTCCGGGTCCTCCAGAGGGTCGTTGTCGACCTTGAAACTCAGTCGATACTCGATGTCCAAGCCATCGGTGGCGACCTCCGGCAGATAGGGCAGATCGATGACGCCGAAACCGCTCGCCGGCGCGTAGCGTGGATCGAGCCGCAGGAGGCCCGTCGAAATATGCGAACTCAACACCGGCAGTGCATCGGGAGCCTCGCACTTTCCGGAATTGGGAACAGGGGAGATGCCGGTCGCGCGTCCGTCCCGGATCTGATTGAGGACAGCGGGATCGCCGACGAAGCTGTAGCTCGCCTTGAACCAGGGATCGGCCTCGTCGGCGACCGCGCCCGCGGCGATCTCGCCGGGTGGCGGCCCATACTCCATCGGCTGAAGGGGACACGGCGGAAACGCGTGGGCCTGCGGTAGCCAAGCGGCCAGCAGCGCGAGTGGGACGAGTCGTCTGATCATGGAGCTCTCCGGGGGAATGGCATGGTCTTGTCGATGGGCGAGTGGCGCATTCCCTGCATTCCGATCTCCGCCGCGGCGCGGCGGCTTGCCCTTCCGGGGCGTGAAGCGAGGCCGGCTTGCGCCTGCTGCTGTGGGGAGCGCAATCCGCGGTCGGAACGGATCATGCGCCGTCGCCGTTCGCCGCCAGCGCGCGTTCGACCGCGCGCAGCGCTTTGGCGGGCCTGCGCGGCAGCGGCTTCCCGAGCCGGCGCCACAGTGCGTTGACGACGTCGATCTCGGCACGGGCCTGCACGGGCTGCCGCAGCGCGACCGCGGCCTTGGCCAATTCCAGGTGCAGCTCGCTGAGCCGGCCCGCGTCCTTGATGTCTTCGGGGTTGCCGGGCGGCGCGGCCAACCGCTCCAGGCATTGGCGATGCCGGCCGAGGGCGTTGAGCGTACTCGCCCATTCCAGTTCGAACTTGACCACATCGGCGTGCGCGCGCGACGACACCTTGCGGCCGATCGTCACCGCCTGCGCCAGATGCGGTTCGGCCCGATCCGGTCGATTGCGCAGGTCTAGGTGGTAACGGGCCATGACGAATTCGGCGCGCGCGCGCGCGGAGGACACCGGCGGCAGTTTCGCGCGCTGGATGGCATAGGCCTTCTGCATCAGCGCTTCCTGACGCTTCGGGTCGGTGGCGATGCCCACCGACCAGACGTAGGCGCTGGCGGCCTGGATCGAATCGCTGCCGTAAAGGCGTTCGGCCGTGGCCTGGCGATCGCCGATGGCCTGGGCCAGGGCCTCGCGGTTGGTCTTGCGCGCGGCTTCGTCGCCACCGTTCCCATCGCTGCCGCTCTCGTCCCGCACGCGTGCGTCCAGTTCGCGCACGATCAGCGCCAGCGCGAGGATCTGCAGCGCGGGATCGTGCCCGCGCAACGCGTTGCGGTCGATCTGTTCGCAGATCCGGCGCGCATCGTCGGCGCGGTCGGCATTCAGCAGCGCTTCGCCGAGGTTGATCCGCAGCCGCAGCTTCGATGCTTCGTCCAAGCGGTCCGAGTGCCGTCGCCATGCGTCTTCCAGGATCTCCGCGG
>JAYUUH010000531.1:0-2765 GCA_043754745.1 Lysobacter sp. | reverse complement strand
GCCTGCACCGCCGGCAACTGGCGGCTCGCGCGCTTCCTGCTCGAACGCGGCGCCAAGCCCGACCTGCCCGGCGCGGTGCCGGCGCTGCACGCGGCGGCGGGCGGCGACGAAGACGATCCGGCCGGCGTGCAATTGCTGCTGAAATATCGCGCCAAGGCCGATGCCCGCGACCCGCGCGGCCGCAGCGCGCTGCACGAGGCCGGACACGCCGGGCATCCGGAGATCATCGGCATCCTGCTGGGCGCCGGCGCCGATATCCATGCCCGCGACGTCGACCGGCGCACGCCTTTTCTCGAAGCCGCCCGCGGCGGCCGCCTGCCGGCCCTGCAGGCGCTGATCGATGCGCGTCCCGACCCGCACGCGGTCGATGCCGGCGGCCGTCACGCGCTGATCCTGGCGTGCATGGCCGACGCCCCGTCGCCGGCGCTGATCCGCGCGCTGCTGGATCTGGGCCTCGACCCACAGCACGTGGATGCCGACGGCAAACGCGCGATCGACCACGCCGCCGCCGCTGGGCGCTGGGCGCTGGTTTCGGCGATCGACCCGAACTATCAATTGCCGGCCAGCGTCGGCGCCGACGCCGATGCGCCGCTGCCGGATCGCGCCCCCATCGCACTGCTGCGCGATGCGCTGTACGACGGTCACACCGATCAACTGCCGCGGTTGCTGCCGTTGGTCTCGGCGCAGGATCTCGGCGCGCTGCTGCGCGATGGCGCCTCGCCGGCCGGCCCGGCACAGATCGACTGGCTGCTGCGCCACGGCGCGAATCCCGAGGTCCGCGACGATGCCGGCGACACGCCGCTGTTCGCATGGCTGGCGCTGGGTCCGGCCGCCGCGACTTCGATCCAGGCCTTGCTGCGCCACGGCGTCTCGCCGGCCGGCGCCGGCGGCGTGGCGCGCTTCCTCGCCGCCTGCGTCGCCGCCGACCGCGCCGACCGCGGGCTGGAAAAACTCGCGCTGGAGCTGCTGGAACGCGGCGCCGACCCGTTCGCGGCGAGCATGTCCGGCGACCCGCCGCTGACCCTCGCGGTGCGCCTGGGCTGGACCCAAGTCATCGCGCGCCTGGTCGGCATCGGCGTGGCGCTGGACGCGCGCGACCAGCACGGCATGACCGCGCTGCATCTCGCCGCCGCCCTGCGTCGCGAGCCCATCCTCAAACAACTGATCCTGCACGGCGCCTCGCCGGGGGTACGCGCCGCCGACGGCCAGACCCCGCTGGGCGTGGCCCTGTCCAGCGGCCGCCGCGATCTGGCCGACTGGCTGGACTGGCGCATCTGGCCGCTGCCGGGCCGCGCGCTGCGGCCCACCGACCTGCCGTCCGCCGCCGTCGTCGGCGACGCCGATGCCGTGCGCCGCCTGCTGGATCTGGGCATGCCGATCGACAGCACCGATGCGCAAGGCTGCACCGCGCTGCTGCGCGCTTCGGGCGGCGGCCATCGCGCGGTGATCGAACTGCTGCTCGCGCGCGGCGCCGACCCGAAACTCGCCGCGCGCACCGGCGCCACGCCCTTGTCGGCGGCGGTCAGCATGCGTCAGGTCGAAATCGTCGACCGCCTGCTCGCCGCCGGCGCCACGCTGGAACAGCGCCTGCCCGGCGACGTGACCGTGCTGATGCTCGCCGCCGCGCTGGGCATGCCCGATGCCTGCACCCGCCTGCTCGCCGCTGGCGCCAATATCAACGCCGCCGACGCCCAGGGCCTGACCCCACTGCATTGCGCGGCGCTGTATGGCTTCACCACCCGCGACCGCCGTCGCCTGGTTGCGCTGCTCGACGCGCTGCTGCTGGCCGGCGCCGATCCGGATATCCAGGCCGCTGGCGGCGTCACGCCGCTGTTGTTGCTGCTGGGCGCGCGCGCCGAACCGGGCACCGCCTGCGACGAAGACGTGGTGCTGGCCGGCATGGCGCGCCTGCTCGACGAAAGCGCCAGCCTACAGGTGCGCGACCCGCGCGGCTTCGGGCCGCTGCACTTGGCCGCGCTGCACGGTCTGCTGCGGGTGACGCAGCAGCTGCTGCACGACGGCGCGGATCCCGAAAGTCGCGATGCGCTGAACCGCACGCCGCGGGAGATCGCGGTGATGCGCGGGTTCGTGGATGTAGCGGCGGAGTTCGCGCCGCAGACGGGGAATGTGTCCATGGCGCGATTCCTGAAGAATCGCGAGGGTTGATGTTCCCTGGGCGTTCTTGAAGCACCGTCGTCCCGGCGGTTTTCAACAGCGCAGGCTGGTCAGGCTGGGATCCGGTTTTTCGCTCTGCTTTGATGAACAGGGTTGCTTGTAGCGACGGTCACCCACCGGAGAGTTGACAGTGAGTAATCCCACAGGAAAAACCATGGCGCGTTTCAGCAATCGATTCGCTGTCGGCTGCCTGCTCATGTGCTTTTTCGGCGCCGCGAATGCCAGCACCGTTCAAACGCTTTGCCGCGGGAATATCGAAACGCTTCCGGATCGGAAGATCGTGCATGCGGGCGTCGAATACTGGCTGTGGTACCAGCTTTCTGCCGGCAAGGCGAAGGTCCGTATCGCTGGCCGCGAGTTCGATGCCACGGTCAGTACGGGTGCTGCATGGCCGGGTTTGCGGTTGCAGCATGTCCAGGACGAGTCCGCTCTTTCCTTTCTTCCGTCCGATGGCGGGACCATCCGGGTGGAGCTTGAGCCGGGGGTAATTTTTTCGGGTAATTGTTTGCCGGAGCAGACTTAAGAATCCATCCGACTGGATTCGGCTGAGCGCAGATTTGCTCAGCGAGAAACAACTGCAGAGCTTCCGC
>JAYUUH010000530.1:0-2778 GCA_043754745.1 Lysobacter sp. | reverse complement strand
GCCCAAGGCGCGCAGCAAGCGCCCCCAAGCCGGTGCGGCCACCGTTTCCGGCCCGATCGGCGCGAACCAGCGCTGCAGCCCACCGTGCAGGGCGTTGTAATCCAGCGGTTGATAATGCGCGCGGTGCGGGGCCTGCTCGATGCCGTCGGTGCCGATCACGAAGCAGGCGTGTCGACGCTGCCGGTAACGTCCGCCATCGCGTAGATATTCGTCCGGCGGCAGGTCGTTCCAACCCGCCGCCAGCGCATGCAGCGCATCGCGGGAGATGCCCGCCAATGCAGCGACATCGTCCGGCGCGAGCACCGCGAAACCACGCGTCCGCAGGGCTGCGACCAGACCATCGCGGGGCGTGAACGGCGCTCGGAACGTAGCGACCATGGAAAATTCTCGGCGAAAGATCGCGGACGCGAGGCCCACTCGGGGCCGCAATTGTAACTTTCACGATCGTGGGTCGCGGTGTTCCGAAGATCGAACCCCACGCGATGCGACAAGCCTGCTACTTTAGCCATTCGACCGGGTATCGGCGGAACAGTCTTCGCGACAGCGCCGCAGTCGGCGGTGGATTCTGCCGCTCACTCCTCACCGCCCGTAATCGCGGGATTTGTCTCCGGAACGAGCAAGCAGGGCAGGGATCGCTAATGGCAGGCATGACGCTGATCGACATGGACCGGCTGCGCGCGTTCGAGGACGCGCCCAGCACCGAAGCATTGATCGAAGACATCGACCGCGTGGTCAAACCACTCGGCGTCGACTACTGGCTATATGCAGTGGATCTGCCGCTGATGAACGACCATCCGAATCAATTGCGCATGGGCACCTATCCGGAAGCCTGGATCACGCGCTATCTCGAAATGGATTACATCAGCATCGATCCGATCGTCAGTCATTGCCACGATCACGCGACGCCGCTCGCCTGGGACGAAGCGCAGTACCACCATCGGCGGATCGTCGATCCGCACCTGCAGAAGATCCGTCATCTGTTCGGAGATGCCCGGCAGCACGGGCTGGGCAGCGGCTTGAGCGTGCCCCTGCATGGCCCCGGCGTGTCGTGGGGGCTGATGTCCTACGCGTCCCGCGATCTGCCCGCGGCCCAGTACGAAGCGATGATGCCGGAACTGCATCTGCTCGCGCACTACGTGCATGAAGCCGCGCGCCGCTTTGGCCCGGCGAAAACCCCGGTGCGCCTGCCATCCTTGACCAAACGCGAACGCGAATGCCTGTCGTGGGCGGCCGAGGGCAAGACCAGCTGGGAAATCGGTCTGCTCCTCAACATCAGCGAACGGACCTCGATCTTCCACCTCCAGAACGCGACCCAAAAACTCGGCGTCAGCGGCCGCCAGGCGGCGATCGCGCGCGCGGTGTCGCTCGGCCTGATCGTCTCCCTGCGCAACTGACCGGCGGCGTCGGCCGGACGCGACGCCACCGTCGCGGTTTCGCGCAGCACCGAAAACAATCACGAATTGATTGTTATCGATATCGTTTTTTTATAAGCACAGATTAGCAATCGCGAGAAAAACGCTTGCTTCCTGCGCTACCGGATGCGCCGATCCGTGGCAGCCTGTGCAGCGCGAACGGAACTGCATCAACCTGTAAGGTAGGTCAGCTGCAAGCACTGACAGTGGTCGCTCTCTCTTATGTCTCCTTCCAACGAAACAAGGAGACATCATGGCTGCCATCATCACTGCGCGCGCCGGCGAAAACGGACTGGGCGCACCGCTCCTGGACAGCATGTACCGGCTGCGTTCGGACGTGTTCCACCATCGGCTGGGCTGGGACGTGCGCATCGAGAACGGACGCGAGCACGACTGGTTCGATCTGATCGGCGCGCACTACGTCGTGGCGCACGACGGCCATTCGCGCGCCCTCGGCTGTTGCCGACTGCTGCCGACATCAGGGCCATACATGCTTCGGGATATTTTCCCGGAACTTCTCGACGGCGCGCCTGCGCCGGGATCGGCATCGATCTGGGAAGTGAGCCGTTTCGCGCTCTGCGATGAGCGTTCCCAGGGAGGCTACGGCTTCGGCGGGATCTCGTCGTCGATCATCGCCGAAATTTTCCGGTTCATCGCCACACAGGGTGCAGAAAGTCTGGTCGGCGTGACCAGCGCGCCGTTCGAAAGAATGCTGCGGCACATGGGTCTGCAGGTCGAGCGGCTGGGCCGGCCACGCAGGATCGGCGATGTGATGAGCCTTGCGTTCCGGATGCCGGTTGTGGAGAACCTGCGCATCGTCGGCCCGATGTCTGTCTTGCGGGTCGCGCAAGCGGCCTGAGACGCTGAAAGCGGATTATTGGGACCGATGAAATTAATCTCCCGGGCTGCTAGCGATACACGGGGCGTTGAGCAAAGACATGGGCGAAGACCGACCACGCATCCTGTCACCGATGCATGGCGATATTCGCCCACAACGTTGATTTTGGTCGGGGATTGACGTCATTTACGGCGCGTTGGAGGCCGAGCCGCTGCGCAAGCCTTTGTCGGGTTTGCGCAGCGGTGATCGCCCGGCCCGCGGCCGCGGAAAACCTCGAAGCGTCAGGCAGCGACCGGCGTCAGCTTGCGCGCAGGCGCGACCTGGACCCCATGGCGTTCGCGCAAGAGGGTGGCGGTTCCATCCCACAGCGCGCGGCGCGCCTGCAGGGCCAGACGCGCGGCTTCGCGCGTGTCCTGCAGCCCGTTTGGGTCGCGGGCCAGCGCTTTTCCGATCAGCTGTTGGGCGGCCGGACCATGCGTGTCGCCATCCAGCTCGATGTGGCGCTGCAGGTAGTAGACGAAGCCCGGC
>JAYUUH010000529.1:0-8219 GCA_043754745.1 Lysobacter sp. | reverse complement strand
ATCAAACGGACCAAGAACAGCGCGCAGATACATCAAATTTGCCGGCGGTTTGGGTGGGCATCGCTGCGCTCACCCCACCCTACGTACTCAACTAAGGGGCCGGCAAAAGCAGCGTTTTAACGTAGCCAAGAGCTTGCACATCTCTAGCGCCGAAATACTTAGGCGCATGATGGACTAGCCATGTCTCATTGAAGTGAATACGAAAATCCTCGTAAAGCTCCAAGGGATACAGACGTGCTTGGATATTTCGGCCGTCAGGATATGAGTGCGTATAGTTAGGAAACGCGTTTGGCTCAATACCTTTCACGTCCCTCAACCATTTACAAAACATTTTTCCCTCTGAGATGTCCGGCACTAAATTTTCGGGAAGCGTATAGCCAGCCTGCTCCAGCGGGGCAATGAGGCCAAGTGTCAACTCATTGAGCATGGAGAAGTGCGTGTAGGGGATCTTTCCTCTATTCATAAGATACCGCTCGATATGCACTGGCATGACAGGCTTCGATGCACCCTGCTGCCATTCCGTGACCCATTGAGAAACTTTGACGGCAAATTTTGGAGAGAGCCACTGTCCAAGATTGATGGCTATATAAGGATGTACCCAAGTTCCTTGAAGCTGTGGATTGCCGCCGGTAATTACATGAACAAGTTGATCTTCGGGCATCCCCGTCTGTTTTGAAAGCTCGTAGATAAAATCCTTTGTTGCTTTCAGAGCATGGTAGTGCGAAAACTGTTTATTAACCGATTTGCAGAGTGCAGTTGCACTTATGTAACCGTCTGCTGATCGTTGGGGTATCACTTCCCCTTCTTCAACGTGTGGAATCAAAGCTAGCTGTTGATTTGACATTTGGTCGTCGTCCATGTTGATAGTTGAAATTGAGGCCTAACACCTGATCTCAATGAAAGAAGAAGCACTACTCCCCCGGATACCCCAACCTCTGCGCCACCTCCGACAACAACGCAAACGGCTCAGCCAATGCTTTTGAATACTGACGCCAATGGCCGAACGGGAAACGCTGGGTGCCGAGTGCGGATGCGGGCGGGATGCGGATTTCTTCCAGGCCCAGGCCGCCGCCGACTTCCGCGGCGAAGGCTTCGATATCGGCCAGGGCATGATCGGTGCGGACGAGTTTGTGCGGCTGCAGGTTGTTCTGGTGCAGCGCGACCACGTGCTGCAGCTGGCGCGCCATCCACAGCGCGGCGTCGGTCGGCGCGGCAATGCCGAACGGCATCGGGCTGCCGAAGGCGATCCATTCCAGCAGCATGTCGCGCGGGTCGCGCAGCGGGATCATCACGATCGCTTCGGGCTGCAGCGGGCGCAGTACCTTCAGCAGCGCGTTGTCCCAGTACGGCAGCCAGTCGATGATGATGCCGTCGTCGACGCCGCGCGCGGGCAGCGCGGCGCGCCATTCGGCGAGCAGGCGTTCCGGCGCGAGCGAGCCGTCGTTGAGCGCGGCGATGGTGTCGGGATTCTGCAGCGGATCCTGCGGCGGACGCTGCGAAAAGCGGTCGCCGCGCAACGGGTAACCGGCATGGGCGATCACCGCGGCGACCTTCTCGACGCCCGAACCCGGAACGCCCCAGAGATAGGCGACCGGCGGGGTGCCGGGCAGCGGCGTCGCGGCGTCGGGCCACGGGCCGCCGGCATGGCCGGGCACGGTCAACGGCCAGCGCAGCGCGGCTTCGGCGCTGTTGACCGCGTGCCAGGTCATGGCCGCCTCGCCGTGGCGGCCGGCGCGATCCTGGGCATAGCCCAGCCACAGCATCAGGCCGCGCTTGGCTGCATCGTCGGCCGCCTTGGCGATGAGCCCCTGCACATGCGCGACCGCGGCGTCCGGCTGGTCGCGGATCATGCGGTCGAGCAGGCGCAGTTCGGCGCTGCTGCGGCCAGGTTCCAGTTCGACGATGCGCTGCGCGAGCGCGTCGACCGCTTCGGCGTCGCCGCGGGCTTCGTGCAGATGCATCGCGGCATCCAACGCGTTGGTGTTGTCCGGCATCGCCGCAAGCCAACGCTCCATCACCGTCTTGGCGTCGTCGCCGGCCTCCGGCTCGAAGGCCAGCCGCAGCTGCCACAGAGAGGACGCTTCGGGATGCTGCGCCAGTGCCGTTTCCAGCGTGGCGCGGGCATCGGCGAAATCGCCGGTGCGACGCCAGATGTCGGTGAGGATCGCCCATGCACGCGGGTCGCGCGGATTTTCGGCCACCGATGCGTGCAGCATCGAGAGCGCCTGTTCGTGGCGGCCCAGCGCCAGGTCGAGTTCCGCGGTCATGCGCTTCAGCGCCGGGGTCGCGGTCTCGGGGTTGTCCAACAGCGGCTGCAGGACCTCGCGGGCCTCGTCGGGGCGCTGCTGCTGCAGCAATACGTCGGCGAGCATGCCGCGCAGGCCCTGCATCTGCGGCGCCAGTTCGATGATCTTGGCGAACGCCTGCTCGGCGAACGCGAACTGTTGTTGGCTCAGATGGGCGAAGCCCAGCGCGTATAGCACCTGCAGATCATCGGGCATGCGCGCTGCGGCGCGGGTCAGCAGCGCCTGCGCGCGCGCGCCGTCGCCGCGTCGCAGCGCGACCATGCCTTCCAGCGTCTTGACCCAGGGATGATCGGGCTGCAGGCGCGCGGCCGAACGCTGCAGGCGCTCGGCCTCGTCGATGGCGCCGCGACCCACCGCCATCTGCCCCTGCAGGATGTAGGCCTCGAACTGGTTCGGGTTGAGATCGCTGGTGCGGGTCAGCGCGGCCTGGGCCTCGTCGAGTTTGTGCTCCTTGAGCAGGAAGCCGGCGCGCTGGAAATGCAGCTCGGCGTCGTCGGGCGCCAGCAGCACGGCGCGGTTGATCGCGGACTGGGCGGCGGCGTTGTCGCCGTTGGCGCGCTCGGCGTGGGCCAGCAGCGCATGGGCGCGGGCGTCGTGCGGAGCGCCGGCCACGGCGACGCGGGCCAGCGACAGGGCTTCGGCGTTGGCGCCGCGCTGCAGGGCAGCGAGAATTCGTTCTTGCATGTGATTTTTCTGGGGACTGCGGGGCTTGGGCCCGGAACCGCCAAGTGTACCGTCCGCGACCGGGACGCCGGTCAGGCCGTTGAGGCGTCCAGCGCCGCCGACAGCCGCGCCGCAACCCAGCGTTCGGCGTAACCGTCGAGACGGTTGGTTTCCAGGAACCCGCAGTGCCCGCCCCACTGGGCGATCTCGATCCTCGCCTTGTCCGGCAGGCGCAGGGCGTGGAATTCGGCAACCGGAATCACCGGGTCGTCCGTCGAGGTCAGAATGTCCGCCGGCACGTCCAGCGCGGCCAGTCGGTCGCCGGCGATCGAATAACCGTTGAAGTAGTCGTCGAGGGTGTCGAAATCGGTGTGCCGTTCCACCATCCAGCGGGTCAGATCGCGCATGCCCAGCTTCAGCACGCTGTCGTCGAAATCGTAGAACTGCGGGAAGTTGTCGCGCTTGCGGCGCAGCGACGCGCGCCAGCTCTGTTCGAAATAGCGGATGTAGACCGGCAGCGCCTCTTCCATCCGGGTCATGGTCAGGCCGGGATCCAGCAGAGGGCACACCGCCGCGGCGTGCACCAGCGGCAGCCCGGCGGCGCGCGCGCGCATCGCCACCCGCAGCGCGAAATTGCCGCCCAGCGAATAACCGGCGACCACCATCGGTCGCGGCGAGCCGTCCAAGAACGAGTCGTCCAGGAACCGGTTGGCGACATCGGTCGCCGCGTGTATCACTTCGTCGATGCGGTTGGAGTGGAACAGCGCCTGATTGAGGTGGTGGGTGTCGCCGTGATCGCGGAAATTCAGCCGGAACACTTCGAACCCGGCGCCCAGCAGATGCGCCGCGGTCAGCCGCATGTAGCTGGATTCGGCGCTGCCTTCCCAGCCGTGCAGCAGCAGCGCGAGTCCGCGCGGCGCTACGCCGGGCAGGCGGCTGTGCACGCCCTCCAGGCGCACGCCGTCGCCACCGTCGACGATGTAGGGCTTGCTCACCGCACCGCTGCGCCGCAGCAGCACCGCGCCGCGCGCGCGCCGCATCGGGCTGGTCGCGATCAGCGACTGCAGATGCGGGCTGCGCAGCCAGCGCGGGGGGTTGTAGGGGGAGGAGGAGATCATTTGCGGGACATCATCGGTGTGACCTGCATACGTCGGTGAGGAAGCGTTCAAAAATGCTCAACCGCTTTCGCACGCGCCTCGCGCAGCGCCCGTTCGAGACAGACCTGATCGCGGCCTTGTGGGGTCGCCGCGATCCGGTTTGCCAGCGCGCGGATACCGCCACGATTCCACATCTTGCGTGACGCATTCGCGCGTTCGGTCTGAAACCAAAACCGGACATCTTCGTCTTGTACAACCGATTCCACGGCATCCACGGACAACTTCGCGCATATTGCCAAGGTGGTGTCGATTGCGTTTGAAGCGCTCATCCTGCGCGCGCATCCGCTGGCGACGATTGCAGTGAACAGCACTATCGCTGCGCGGGCACATCGATAATGACGGACAGTGAAAGCCCTCACTCCCCCATCGCCTCCACGATCCGCGTCCTGGCGGTATCGGCGAGTCGCCTACGGCCTTCGGCGTCGCCGGGGAGGATCGGTTCGAGGAACACGACTTCCGCGTTGCAGCCGGGCTCGCCCAGCAGGCGCAGCACATTGGCTGCGAAATTTTCGGTCGGGCCGAACGCGACCACGCTCTGGCGCGAAGCGCCGTCGCCGTAGCGCAGCGCCACCGGCTGCACCGGCACTTCGGCTTCCACCGCGGCCAGGAAAATGCGGGCGTGGAAGGGGCCGACCTCTTCGCCGCTGCGGGTGCGGCCTTCGGGAAAGACTCCTATGGCGCGGCCGTCGCGCAGCCGCGCCAGCATTTCGTGGAGTACGCCGCCGAGGGATTCCTGGCTGCCGCGCTGGTGGTAGATGGTTTCGCCCATGGTCGCGAGCCAGCCGACCACCGGCCAGGCGGCGATTTCGCGCTTGGCGACGAACCCCATCATCCTGAAGCCGTGCAGCGCGGAGATATCGATCCAGCTGACATGGTTGGCGACGAACATCACCGCGCCCGGCAGCGGCGTGCCGATACGGCGCATGCGGAAACCGAAGACCCGCATCAGCCCACCCTGCCACCAGCGCACCATGCGATGGCCGAGGCGATCGTCGCCGAAGCGGTCGGTGCCGATACGGATCTGGCCGAACGGCGGCGACATCAGGATCAGGACGACCGGCAGATGGACCAACGCATGCCACGCCAGCATCGGCGTACGCACGAGGTAACGCAGCAGCCTCGCGGCGCGCGCGGCGGAGGGGGCACGGGTCATGGCGCCACCATACCGAAGCGGATTAGAGCTTTGAACCATGTCGGATTCGGGCGCTTGTCGCGAGGATCAGGCGCGTTGCGCGATCACGGCGAGGGTCAGGCGCGAGACGCAGATGAGGCGGCCGAGGTCGTCCTCGATGCGGATGTCCCAGACCTGGGTACGGCCGCCGACATGCAGCGGCCGCGCGGTGCCGGTGACCAGGCCTTCGCGGATGCCATTGACGTGGTTGGCGTTGATCTCGATGCCCACGCACAGGTGGTCGGGGGCGCAGCACAGCATGCCGGCGCTGCTGCCCAGGGTCTCGGCGAGCAACGCCGAGGCGCCGCCGTGCAGCAGGCCATAGGGTTGGCGGGTGCGGGCATCCACCGGCATGGTGGCGCGCAGGTAATCGGGGCCGATCTCGGTGAACACGATCCCCAGCGGCGCCATGGCGGTGTCGGTGGACATCGCGTTGAGCTGTTCGAGGCTGGTACTGCGGCGGAAGAGACTGGAGGCGGGAGGTGCGGGCGTACTCATCGCGTCAGGATAACCGAGCCTGCCGGCGGCGGCCCGGCCACAGGCGCATGGGAGAGAGGTCATGCGCTGCGGCCGGGGCTCCGGGCGCGGGGCGCGCCTGCGCGGTCGCAGGTTCAGCGGCAGCGGAAGCGGGCCTGGCTCCAATCGCTGGTGTAGCGCTTGTCCTGGGCGTAGCCGCTGCTGGCGCCGTAGCCGATGCCGTAATCGCGTTCGCGATAACGGGCGGAAGAAGGGGTGGACTCGACCTGCGACTGCACGGCGACCGGCGTGCGCGGGGCGAGTGAGGCGTGGGTCTGCGAGGTGTTCATGGCGTTCTCTGAAGGTGCGGGGGAATGACGTGCGGGAGTTGCCTGGAGGATGTCGATCTGGAGCATGTCGATCTGGACACTGCTGAGGTGGCTTGCTGAAGCTGTTCGGCGAAGCCGATCAGGCGCAGCGGAAGCGGATCTGGCCCCAGTCGGTGGTGTAGCGCTTGTCCATGGCGTAGCCGCTGCTGTTGCCGTAGCCGGCGCCGAAACTGCGCACGCCGTAACTGCGGCGGGCCTTGCTGGCGATGGAGACGACGTTGCCGGTGGTGTCGGCCGAGGTGCGGACGTTGCGGTCGGTGGTGGCGTTCGAGAGGTTCATGGCGGTTCCGTGTATGTGTTGTGATTTGGTGTGTTGGTAATCTACAACACCTACATACCAAAACAGACATGCCGGAAGTCACCCCACTCTCGTCATGCACTTAACCGATTGTTTTTATTTGCGTTCTGGCTGTACCCAGCCGACGAACGGTCGATCGAGGTCGGCCCACAGACGCCCATGCACCGGATTCCGTTGAGGTGTTACGTCATCTCGGGCCCTCGCAGGCTCGGTCGCGGCACGATCGGTGCATGCACGTGCAGGTCGCTGGGGCGACCCGGCGCGGGGCCGCGCGCAAGCCATGTCAGGTTCCGGGCCGCAATTGCGTACCCATCACGACATCGCACGACCGACCCCATGTCCGACTCCGCTCCGACCACCGCGACTACCCCACGATCGGCCGTCTCCGCGACCGCGTCCGCAGGCTGTCGCGCGACATGCTGGCCGGTCTGGTGCCGCGCGACAGCGCGATCGCGATCGCCGACACCGACGCCCCCGTGGATGGCGACCACTTCGAGGCCGCCATCTGCCGCAACTGCGGCGCGCCGCGGAGCGCGCCGTTCTGCGGCGAATGCGGGCAGAAGGCGGTCCCGCGCTTCGGCAGCGGCGATCTGCTGCGCGAGGCGTGGCAGAGCTGGCGACTGTTCGAGACCTCGCTCGTGCACGCGGCGGTGCGCCTGCTGCGCAGTCCGGGCACGGTGGCGCGCGAATACGTGCTGGGCGCGCGCAAGCGCCACACCCATCCGCTGAGCATGCTGCTGATCGCGGTCGGCGCGCTGCTGGTGCTGCTTGATCGCACCGGCTATCTCACCGCCGGCCAGAAGGAGCTGGAAGGCGCGATGAAGATCGTGGTGGCGTGGAGCCGCTGGTCGTTCTCGCTCGGCCTGTTCGCGGTGCTGGCCGCGACCTGGTGCGTGTTCCGCCGACGCCAGGGCTACAACCCGGTGGAGCATCTGGTGCTCGCGGTGTACGTGCAGTGCCTGATCGTGGCGGCGAACGCCGTCCATCTTCTACCACTGCTATTCCTGGACACGACGCATTGGGTGCCGCTGTGGCGCAAGGCCGCGCTGTGGACGATGTCGCCGATCGAATGGGGCATCGTGGCGCTCGCCTGCCGGCAATTCTTCCGCCTGCAGTGGCGTCGCGACGCGTGGCGGATCGCGCTCGCGCTGGGCGCCTATGTCGCCATCAAGAAACTCCTGCTGTTGGCCTACGGCCGTGTCGTCCTGTACGCAGCGACCGGACAGATCGCATGACTCCCTTTTCCCCTCACGAGAATCGACGAACGATGAAACGCTCCGCCTGGTACCTCCTGTCCGCGGCGATCGCAGCCGCCCTGCTGTCCGGCTGCGGCGACCGCAACGCCGACGCCGGTCCCGCAGCATCGAACGAAAGCGCTCTCGCAGGTCGCCGCCGCGAACGAGGCCAACGCCGACGCCGTCGCCGCACGCATCGCCGATACCCTGGAAGCCTGTTCCTACGATGGCGAACCGGTGCGTTTCGGCCTTGGCGGCGACGCGCCGACCGACTGCCGGGACATGATCGAGCAGGTGATGCGCTTCACCGGCCTGCCGCAGAACTTCACCGTCACCGAAGCCGACGTGCCGAACGCCGCGGCCGCGATCCTGCTGGATCGCGACGAAACGCCGCACCGGGTGATCGCGTTCAACCCCGAGTTCATCGCCCTCGTCAATCGCGCGACGCGCGAGAATCCGTGGCGGCGGTGAGCGTGCTGGCGCACGAAGTCGGCCACCACCTGGCCGGCCATACCATCCAGTCCGGCGGCAGCCAGCCGCCGAT
>JAYUUH010000528.1:0-8245 GCA_043754745.1 Lysobacter sp. | reverse complement strand
GTCTTCGCCGATGAAGCCCTGCTCACGGGCACGACTGTAGTCGTTCTCGGCGTTCACCTTGAATGCCAGGTCCTGCCGGTCGGGGGAGAGCTTGTAGGCTTCGAGCGCCATTCCGCCCTTCCAGTTGGAGGCGTCTTCCAGAAAAGCCGCCATGCCTCCGGTTTTCGCCCATGCCGATTCCGACCGGTGACTGCCCATGGCCTGGTCGAACTTGCCCTTGTCGACGTATCCGGCTTCGGCGAGGAATTCCGCGCCGGCCTTGTAGCGCCCCACGAATCCAAGGCGATCGGAAGCGACCGAATCGCCACCGCGACCGACGGTCAGCACGGTGGAGGCGATCAGCCTGCGGGTCATCGCGTCGTCCAGTGTCGCGATATTCCCTTGTGTGTACGCGTCGGCAGTGGCCACTACCTGTTGTCGAATATCAGCCAATCGCTGACTCCCGATGGATATTCAACGGATGACGCCGGTGCTGGTCGGCCCCGGCGGCGTCCTGATTATTGCTGCAGCGACTCGATTTCGCTACTGCGGCGCCACGAGCATACCCGCCTCCGGGGCGCTGCGGTGCGGACGCGGTCGCATCCGCGCGAAACGCGATCGGTCGCGACCTGCTTCATCCGCAATGGCTTTGTGCCAGCCGCAGCGACTGCAACACCGTGCCGTCGGCCTCCTGCACGAACGCGGTCAGCTCCCACGCGCCCTGCCCCGGCTCGATTCGCACCGCCTTCGCCAGTGGCGCGCGACCCAGCGGCCAAGGGCCCCAGAGTCTGGTCACGACCCGGTCGTGACGCAGGGTAGCGCCGGCGTTTTCTCCAGCGCGAACCCGGGTTTCCTGCGCGTCGAGGGTCTGGGCCAGCCAGACCGATGCGGGCTTCCCGGAGGGTTTGCCGCGACGTGCTGCCCCAAGATGCAGCGTTGAACCCGCAGCCTGCGACTGCCATCGCAACGCCAGACCGACTCGTGCGGGCCCCTGCGCGGCTTCCAGCGCCCTCTCCACCGCCGGGGCCGCACGCCACGTGGTCTGCACCTGCGAGCCGATCATCACCTGCGGGGTATAGACGGCGGATCGCCTGACCGCTTTCACGCGCTGGCGCTGGCGTTCGGTGTGCAGCGGCGAGGCGAACCGGTCGGACCAACCCAGTTCGTCCCAGTAATCGACGTGAAAGGCGAGCCAGTTCGCCCGATGCTCGCCGCTGCGAAGTTCCCGCGAGAGCCACCGATCGGCAGGCGGACAACTGCTGCAGCCTTCGGAGGTATAGAGCTCGATCAGGGGCACGATCGTGCCGCCGCTGCGGACGCTGCACTCGTCGGCGGCGAGCGCATCCGCACCGGTCAAGGCCAGGGCAACGCCAGCGCAACCCGCCCACCAGCAAGACATCCAACGCATATCGATCCTTCGCCTGTTGGAGTTATTCATGAGAGAGGTGATCCAGGGGACAGCGGTTGCGCCGCATTCTGTACCAGCCCCGGTGGCTTAGCTGCGATCATGTGCGCGCATTCATTCCGATCTTCGCCACATGATCACACTGCGTTGCCTGCTGCTCGCCTTCGCTTTGACCCTGATCGCCGGTTGCGGCGGCGAATCGGTCAAACCCGCGCCGCCCGTGCAGCCCGTCCGAATCGCCCCGCCCGCACCACCGGCGAAGATCCGGATCGGCATCGCCCTCGGCGGCGGCGCGGCGAAGGGCTTCGCCCACATCGGAGTGATCAAGATGCTGGAAGCCAACGGCTTCAAGCCCGAGGTGGTGTCCGGCACCAGCGCGGGCAGCGTGGTGGGTGCGTTCTACGCCAGCGGCATGGACGCGTTCCAGATGCAGCAGCACGCGGTGGCGCTTGATGAAGCCAGCATCCGCGATGTCACCCTTTTCAACGGCGGCATGGTCCGCGGCCAGAAGCTGCAGGACTACGTCAACCGGATGGTCGGCAACCGCGCCTTCGACAAGATGAAGAAGCCGTTCGCGGCGGTGTCCACCCAGCTCGAAACCGGCCAGCGCACGGTATTCGTGAACGGCAACATCGGCCAGGCGGTGCGCGCCTCGTGCAGCATTCCCGGCGTGTTCGAGCCGGTGAAGATCGGCAAGTTCTATTACGTCGACGGCGGCGTTGTCAGTCCGGTGCCGGTGGACGCCGCGCGGCAACTGGGCGCGGATTTCGTCATCGCCGTGGATATCTCGACCCGGATCACCGGCAAGACCCCCGAAAACCTGCTGGGCGTGGTCAATCAGTCGATTACGATCATGGGCCAGAAACTCGGCGAACAGGAAATCGCGCGCGCCGATGTCGTGATCCGCCCGAAGGTCAACGACATCGGCCCGGCGGATTTCGAGCAACGCGCCCGCGCCATCCTCGAAGGCGAAAAAGCCGCACTTGCCGCGATGCCGCAGATCCGCGCCAAGCTTGCGCAGATGCAGCAGGTGCGCGTCGCAGCGCAGGCTGCACAGCGCGCCGCCACTGCGCCGCCGCCGGTCCAATGCAAAGAGCCCGGCTTTTTCGAGGGGCTGCTGGGGAAGGAAGCGGAGTGCGAGTCGAAGAGCAAACGCTAACGCTTTTCGATGCTGCATACAAAAGAAGGGCCGGCAATGCCGGCCCTTCTCTCGTATTGATTGATCTATCGAAAACAATCGATAACGACGATCACGCCCGTGAATCGCGCCTCGCCGCGCCGGCCCTGGCGGCTCCGCTGCGCGGCTGCTTCTGCCCCGCGTGCGCGTGCGCGCCGCGATCGGCCGGCTTGCCGTGCGGACGGTGCGCCGGCTTGCGCGGCGCCTGGCTGCCGGGACGCTGGTTGCCGCCACGATTGATCGGCGGCATCGGGCCGTCCATGCGGATCGGACGGCTCGGCGCGAAGCCTTCGACCACGTCCATCACCACATCGGCCTTGAGCAGACGCTGGATCTGGCGCAGCAGACCGGCTTCGTCCGGCGACACCAGCGACAGGGCTTCGCCCTGCGCGCCGTTGCGACCGGTACGACCGATGCGATGCACGTAGTCCTCGGCGACCATCGGCAGATCGTGGTTGATGACCAGCGGCAGGTTCGGGATATCGAGGCCGCGTGCGGCGACATCGGTCGCGACCAGGATGCGGGCTTTTCCAGACTTGAACTGGTTGAGGGCCTTCTGGCGCGCGGCCTGGCTCTTGTTGCCGTGGATCGCGACCGCGGGCAGACCGGCGGCTTCGAGCTGCTCGGCCAGACGATTGCAGCCGTGCTTGGTCTTGCCGAAGATCAGCACCTGATCGGTATGGCGACGGGTCAGGATGTCGATCAGCAGATCGCGCTTGCGTGAACCGTCGACCGGATGCGCACGGTGGGTGATGGTGGCGGCGATCGCGTTCTGCGCGGCCACCTGCACCTGCTGCGGGTTGTGCATGAACTCCATCGCCAGCTGCTTGAGCTGCGATTCGAACGTCGCCGAAAACAGCAACGTCTGGCGCTGCGACGGCACGCGACCGAGGATGCGCTTGATCGCCGGCAGGAAGCCCATGTCGAGCATGCGGTCGGCTTCGTCCATGATCAGGATTTCGACCGCATCCAGCTTGGCCGTACCGCGCTCCATGTGGTCGATCAGACGACCGGGCGTGGCGACGAGGATGTCGACGCCGCGACGGAAGCTGTCGATCTGCGGCTGCATGCCGGCGCCGCCGAAGATGGTGGTGACATTCAGACGCATGTGCTTGCCGTAGCTACGAATGCTGTCGGCGACCTGCACCGCGAGTTCGCGGGTGGGCACCAGGATCAGCGCGCGCGGCTTGCGCGGGCCGGTCGCGGGTTTGTTGCCCTCGGCAAGGCGCTGCAGCAGCGGCAGGCCGAACGCGGCGGTCTTGCCGGTGCCGGTCTGGGCGCCGCCCAGCAGATCGTGGCCGGCCAGCGCCAGCGGGATCGCCTGGATCTGGATGGGTGTGGGTGTGGTGTAGTTGTTTTCCGCGAGTGCGCGCAGAAGCGCAGGCGCAAGCCCGAGCGATTCGAAAGTCATGTTGGAACTCCAAGGTGGATTTCGCACCGCAAGCGAATGCGGGGCGTCACTCGGAGCTTTCCAAAACCGCGCTGCGAGCAAAATGAAACGGCCAGCCACATGGCGGGTCGTGTTCGGCGCGACGAAAGACGTGCGGGAGAGTGCTGCGAGGTCGGGTGCCGTACGGATGTACCGGCGCTGGAGCTGCAGCGGGCTGCCTAAGGAAAACGGGCCAGCCGTGCGCGAAACGAGGCGAACTGTACGCCAAAAGTGTTTGATGCGCCAGAGAAAATTCCGGGCCGGCGGATGAAGCCTTTGAGCAAGCCCTTCAGTAAGCCCTTCAACCAGCCCTTCAGCAAGCCCTTCAATCATTCGCTACAGCTCGATCTCCAGACCCGGCCGCGCCAGGGTCGCAGTGATGCCGTAGGCCTCGCCCAGTTCACCGGCCAGTGCTTCCCGGGCCTTGTCCTCGCCGTGCACCAGGGCCAGCGGCGGATGACCGGCGAAGCGGCCGTACCAGTCCATCAGACCGCGCTGATCGGTATGCGCCGACAGCCCGCCGACGGTGTGCTGCTGGGCGTTCACGCGCACGTCGTGGCCGTGGATGCGCACCCACTGCGCGCCGTCGACCAGCCGCCGCCCGGTGGTGCCCTGGGCCTGATAGCCGACGAACACGACGTGGGTCTCGGGACGATGCAGCCGATGCTTGAAGTGATGCAGGATGCGACCGGCGTTAGCCATGCCCGACCCCGCGATGACGATGATCCCGCGCTCGATCCGGTTGATCGCCATCGATTCTTCCGACGTCCCTGAAATATGCAGATTGGGCAACTTGAACGGATCGGGACGCTCACGCCAGACGGCTTTCGCATCTTCGTCGAACAATTCCCGGTGACGGCCGTAGACCTCCACCACTTTCGACGCCATCGGGCTGTCGAGGAAAATCTGCCAGCGCGGCATCTTCCACTCGTCCCAGTACTTGGCGAACCAGTACAGGAGCTCCTGGGTGCGGCCGACCGCGAACGCCGGAATCAGCACGCAGCCGCCGTCGCGCCAAGCCTCGTCAAGAATGCCGCCCAGCTCGCGGATGGTCTCGGCACGATCGCGGTGCAGACGGTCGCCATACGTCGATTCCATCAGCACCAGATCGGCTTCGGTGATCTCCGCCGGATCGCGCAGGATCGGCGTGCCCTTGGGACCGAGATCGCCGGAAAAGACCAGCTTCCTGCCATCGCCCCACAGCTCGACGCTGCACGACCCGAGAATATGGCCGGCGTCGCGGAAACACATCTCGACGCCAGGGAAGAGTTCGATGCGCGTGTCGTAGGGAATCGCCCGGACTTGTTCCATTGCGGCGCGCGCATCTTCTTTGGTGTACAGCGGCACGGCTCCGGGCTGGCCGCGGCGGTCGCGATCGGCGCGCTTCGCCTCGCCCTCGGCGATGCCGGCGGCGTCCTGCAGCATGATGTGCATCAGGTCGGCGGTGGCTTTCTGGGCGTAGATCGGGCCGCTGAAACCGCGCTGCACCAGCAGCGGAATCCGGCCGATATGATCGATGTGGGCGTGGCTCACGATCAGCGCGTCGAGTTCGCCCGGATCGAACGGAAACGCTTCGGCATTGCGGGCTTCGGCCTCGGGACTGCCCTGGATCATGCCGCAGTCCATCAGCAGACGTTTGCCGGCGGTTTCGACTTCGTGCAGCGAGCCCGTGACCTCGCCAGCGGCTCCGTGGAAGATGACGCGCATGGTGGGTTCGACTCCGTGTGCAGCAGGGATGTTTACCATCGCCCAGAACCATCCCACAGACAAGAGCCGATACGACTTGCGAACGACGGCTTCACGAAAGAAGACACGCTTTCGCGGGCCTTTTCGCTTACATCGGAAGATCGGGCGATCAGAACGCAGGGTGCGCCGGCATCCGGCAGCACTTGGCGGCTGCGGTGGCCGTCGTGGATGCAGCGCCGGCATTGAAGTAGTTGCAATGATCGGTCCAACTGCCTGCGAGCCGCAGATCGAACGAGCCTGGACGGCACTGCACTGCAACCTTGGTATAGCCCGCGGCGCAAGCCGGCGAGAACACGTTGTTGGTGGCGTTCGCGCCGATGGCCACTGCATTGGAGACGACCTCGGTGCACTCCAGCGCAGCAGGCGCCGAGGCCGGAGCCACTGCCGTGGTGTAGTAACCGACGATATCAGCGACCAGATGCGTCTGCGCGAACGAATACACGCTCAATTCGCTCGCCGAAGCGCCCTGATCGAGTTTCACCACCGCGTAATTGCCGACGACGCTTCCGGCGGCGTAGTTGACTGTCGCGGTCACCGGTTGGGTAGCCAGGTAGGGGAACGCGGTGATGTAGCCGCCCGCACTCGGGGTGACCACCGTGAAGTTGATCGCCGCCGCCGCGAACGAACCCGCGGCGCCCACGCCGCCGCAATCGTTGGCGGCACCGCCCTGGAAGCTGTAGTCCGTGACTGCGGTCACGTCGAAACTTTTCACGGTATTGGCGGCGATCGCACCGCCGGCCAGGCGGGTGTCGAGGATGCGGCAGGGATTGACCGGTACGAAGACCAGGTCTTTCGTGGTGTCGCCAAGCTCGCGCGTCCCGACCTCACCTGATTTGCTCATCAACCTGTTCTGGGCGATGGCGCTGCGCTCGCCGTTGGCGAGGAACGCATCGTTCATCGAATCGAATGTGGGCGCATTCGCCGCACGACGCAAGGTGTCGAGATTCGCCTTGGCGAAAACCGGCCCCATGTCGGATGCCCACTCGCCCACATTCGCGCGATAGGCTTCCTGGACATGGCCACCCCATGTCATGACGATCCGGTGGACCAGTTCACCGCGGGGACCGCGTTGACCTTTGCCTGCGGCTTGGGCATCCGTGCTCATCGACAAAACGGGCAGCGCCAAGGCCAGACACGCCCCGATCAAGTAGGAATTTTTCACGTATTTACCCCTTGGAGTGTTCATTTCGAACTGATGGACAGCGGCTGCAGGATGCCCCCGAGTCTTCGAGAAGAACGGCGGATAGCCCGAATCGAGGCCACCCTCCGGTCTCCTCGCATGCCGATATGACCTTCGACACCCGTCCCCGACTCTTCCACGCGTTAAAGTCCCCTACCGCCATTTCGGCGGCCTCGCACATCGCCATCCCGTACGCCCTCTGGGCCGGAGACTTCAGTGAAACCTCAATCGAACCCGCTTCCCAGACCCCGCAGCCTGTTGCTGTCCGCCGCAGTGGCGGCGGTCGTGTCGAGCTTCTCGCTGTTGAATGCCGAACCGGCGATCGCAGCCAAGGAGAGTGCCCTGATGCTCGATCAGAGCAAGCTGCCGCCCTTCAACCAGTTCAAGGCGACCGACCTCGATGCCGCGAGGAACGCCTGCGTGGACTTCAACGGCTTCGTCAACGGCCAATGGCTGGCCGCCAACGCCATTCCGGGCGACCGCACCTCGTGGGGCGCTTTCGAAATGCTCGGCGAACGCTCGCTCGCGGTGCAGCAGCAATTGGCCGAGCAGGCGGCCGCGATGAAGGGTGCCAGCGGCGTGGAGAAGATCGTCGGCGATTTCTGGGCGACCGGCATGGACGAGGCCAAAATCGAAGCCGCAGGCATCGCGCCGCTGAAGAGCCGCCTCGACGCCATCGACGCACTGAAGAACGGCCCCGCGGTAGCCGAATACCTGCGCCAGTCGTTCGCGAAGGGCGAACAGGCGGTCTTCGGTTTCGGCCCGAGCCCGGATTTCAAGAATTCCTCGATGAACATAGCCTACGCGTTCCAGGGCGGCCTCGGGCTGCCGGATCCCGGTTATTACACCGACAAGAAAGAGATCGTGGCGGAGTACGAAAAACACATCGCCAAGGTCCTCGAACTGTCGGGCGTCGCCGCGGCCGATGCCGCCAGGCAAGCGAAGGACGTGATCGCGTTCGAGACCCGCCTGGCCAAGGTGTCGAAGTCGAGCGAAGAACTGTCGCGCGATGCCGAGCTGTCATATAACCCGGTCAGCCTCGCCGACGCCGACAAGCTGGCGCCGAACTTCCCGTGGAGCAAGTTCTTCGCGTCTCAGGGCCTGAAGGCCCCGAAGATGTTCTCGCTGGCGATTCCCGCGTTCCATGCCGAAGTCAGCAAGATGCTGGCCGACACCCCGGCGGCGGTGTGGAAAAGCTACCTGCGCTTCCACACGGTGGACGGCGCCTCGCCTTTCCTGAGCAAGGCGTTCGTCCAGGAAAATTTCAACTTCTATAACCAGACCCTGCGTGGCCAGAAGGAAATGCGGCCGCGTTCGAAGCGCGTGCTG
>JAYUUH010000527.1:0-8262 GCA_043754745.1 Lysobacter sp. | reverse complement strand
CATAGCTCGCGCCATAGATGCAGATCCGGTCCTTGTCTGCGACGCCCTGGGCGATAGCCCACCGCGTCGCATCGGTCAGATCGTCCTGCATCTCAATCCCCACTGCTTGCAACCGGAGATGGCGTGATCGCGGCCATAGCCGGTGGAACCGCGGAAATTGACCTGCAGCACCGCATAGCCATGACTTGCGAGCATCTGCACGACGGTATCGTATCGCCATGGATCCAGGACGTTGAACGGGCCACCGTGCGGAAAAACCACCAGCGGAAGATTCTTCTCGTCACGGCCGAGCGGTAGCGTCAACAGCCCGGGGATCTTGCGAACATCGCGCGCCTCGAAAACGACATCGCGCATCGGCGCCAGTTTTTCCGGCGCAAGCCAGTCCGCTGCGAACATCACTGGATCGACTTTGCGCGTCGCCTGATTCATCAAATAGAAACCGCTCGGCTCGCGGTCGCCATACACGGAAATCAGGACTTCGTTCCTGGCCGTGACATTGCTTCCCGGCAGAACGACCTGCCCCGGAAACGCACGCTGCAAAGCGCGATGCGCCTTGGCGTCCGGCGAATCGTGATCGGAATATTCGTAACGCAGCTTCGACCCGGCGAAGACGGCGCCGATCGGGTAACGCTTTCCGATGGGTTGATGATCCAGGACGGACTGGCCAGACCGTCGCGGATCAACGTCTTGAATTCTCCGGTGGCCGTATCGTAACCGACGATCGAATCAGGCCCGGTCCGCTCTTCGCTGCGCAGATAAGCGATCGCGTTGTCGGCGGAAAAACCGATGGGAGCCATTTCCTTCCCGGTTTTGCCTTCATCGTTGATCAGGACCCAATCGGAGTCGCTGGATTTCCGGTAGTAGAGTTTCTCGACCTAATCCGTATCGAAACCGCTGGCGAAACGCACCGCTCCGGCATTATCCGTCGCGAAGCTAGCGTTCTTGATCGGCGGCTGGGAAAGCTTCAGGCGCGAACCGCTATTGACGTTCATGCGTTCGACGGTCATGTACGGAGTGCCCAGTCGATTGACGGCGACGATGATGTTGTCGTCGTCGTCCGGCAGCGTGTCGACGGTCGAGAAGATGAAGATCTCTTTCCTCAGACCGGTACGAACGCTGACATCGGAGCGCGAAGCTCCTGAAAAACCTGACAGTTGCACGGCACGAGTGCTATCGGCATTGATGGCCCAGCTCTCGGTGATATACGGGCCCTCTTCGTCCAATTGGTCCCTGACGCCAACGTAATAGGTCAGTCGCTCATCGCTGACCCAGGTCACGTACAAAACATGGCTTTCTTCCCGCGCGGCTCCATCCGCATCAACGGCTTGGGATCGCCAGGCTTGATCACGACGAGGACGGTCTTGTCCTCGACCGGCATGGTGACGGCGATGTAGGTGCCCTTCGAGGACATAGTCAATTCCTTGAACTTGTCCTCGCGGATGAAATCCGCGATGTCGTGCGGCTTGGCGGCTTGCGCCGGCGCAAAGCCAGGTCAAGTCAGCAAAGCGGCGAAAAGAACAGCTGCGAATAATTTCATGCAATCCCCCTCTTTGTAATATCCGTACAAAGTCTCGTCACTCATACCGCAAAAAACAGCTGCCGAGGATCACCGACCAGTCCGGCCGCCAGCGGGAGCCGGGATCGGGACCATGCCCAACACTCCCGTGGCGCATCCGTCCCTCGCGACAGTCCGCATGTCCCGTATAGGCACGATCAATTCCGCAGTCACGATACCGACCACGGATGCGCGGGTGGCCGGATGTTCTGAAAGAACGACATCAGCCTGGCGCAGGGAGTTCACGCCGACAAGGCGAAACCGCTCAGCGCATGTCATCGAGAACAGCGGACAGCAACGTTCGCCAATCCGGCAGATCGACCGCGAAATCCGACCGCAATCCGCTGGTATCCAGCACCGAATACTCCGGGCGCTTCGCTGCGGTCGGGTAGTCCGTGGTCGCGATCGGAATCACGCACGGCGCGCGCGCGATCAATCCGCGGGCGTGCGCGACATCGATGATGGCCTCGGCGAAACCGTGCCACGTGGTTTCGCCGGCGGCCGTGAGGTGCCACACGCCGCTGCGCGCTAATGGTCGCGGGAGGATCGTCGCAGTGACGTCGGCGATCAGCGCAGCAGGCGTGGGCGTACCGATCTGATCGGCGACCACGCGCAGTTCGTCGCGCTCGGCGGCGAGCTTCAGCATCGTGCGCATGAAGTTCTTGCCATGCGCCGCATACACCCACGCGGTGCGGAAAATCAGGTGTCGTGCGCCGCTGGCCCGGATCGCCTGTTCGCCGGCGAGCTTGCTTTCGCCATAGACGCCGAGCGGCGCAGTGGCGTCATCCATGCGATAGGGCCGCGTACCGGTGCCGTCGAACACGTAATCCGTGGAGTAATGCACCAGCAGGGCGTCGCGTAAGGCGCAGGCTTCGGCGATGCGCTGCGGCGCGTCCGCGTTGGCGCAGAAGGCCGCTTCGCGGTCGGATTCGGCGCGATCGACCGCCGTGTAGGCCACCGCGTTGACGACGACATCGGGCGCGATCCGCTGGATCAGCGCAGGCAGCGAATGCGGCGCATCGAAGTCCGCGGTTTCGCACGGCGTGCCGTCTTCCAGCATCCCGCTGCGCGTGGTCGCGACGACTTCGCCCAGCGATGCGAGGCTGCGGCGCAGTTCGTGTCCTACCTGGCCGTTGGCACCGAACAGCAGAATCTTCATGCCGCCATGCTCATGCAATCCTCGTCAAGCGATGAAAACCGGCAAGCGCTCGGCCGAGACGTCGGCCAGGAACGGAGCCTTCGCGTCCTTGTCGGACAGGGACGGCTCCGATACCGGCCAGTCGATCGCCAGAGCCGCATCGTTCCAGCGGATGCCGGCATCCGCATCGCGGTCGTAGGTTTCGGTGCAGAGATAGCTGAACACCGCCCGCTCGCTCAAGGTCACGAACCCGTGGGCGAAGCCCGCCGGTATCCAGAAATGGCGCTTGTTGTCGGCGCTGAGCACGACCGCGGTCCAGCGCCCGAACGTCGACGAGCCGCGGCGGATATCGACGGCGACGTCCCAGACTTCGCCTTCGATCACCGAGACATACTTGCCCTGCGGTTTCGGCCACTGATAGTGCAGGCCGCGCAGCACGCCGCGCGACGACGACGAGACATTGCCCTGCACGAAATCGGGCACGGTCAGCCCGTGCGCGACGAGTTTGTCGCGGTTGAACGATTCGTAGAAAAACCCGCGGCTGTCGCCGAACACCTGCGGTTCGATCACGATGCAACCGGGAAGATCGGTTTCGATGACTTTCATGCGTTCGACGTGCTTGTGGATGCGGCGCTTATGGATGCGGCAATTATGGAAGCGGTGCTCGTGGACGTCGTGCTCACGGGACGAACCCGCGCTCGGCCAAGCCAAGCAGATATTGACCGTAGCCGTTCTTCGCCAGGGGTTTGGCCAACCTCTCCAACTGCGCGGCATCGATCCAGCCGTTGTTCCAGGCGATTTCTTCCGGACAGCACACGCGCAGGCCTTGGCGCGCTTCGATGGTCTCGATGTAGTTCGAGGCTTCGAGCAGCGACTGATGCGTGCCGGTGTCCAGCCAGGCATAACCGCGGCCGAGCTGCTGCAGATGCAGCGAACCTTCTTCGAGGTAGCGGCGGTTGAGGTCGGTGATCTCGAGTTCGCCGCGCGGGGATGGCGTGAGATCCGCCGCGAAATCGCTGGCGCGACCGTCGTAGAAATACAGCCCAGTAACGGCGTAATTCGATTTCGGTCTGGCGGGTTTCTCTTCGAGCCCGACGACTTTGCCGCTGGCGTCGAATTCAGCCACGCCGTAACGGTCCGGATCGCTGACCCAATAGCCGAACACGGTCGCGCCGTGCTGCAGCTTGTCGGCCTCCTTCAGCATGTTGGTCAGGCCCGGGCCGTGGAAGATGTTGTCGCCGAGTACGAGACAGCTCGGTTGGCCATTCACGAATTCGCGTCCGATCAGGTACGCCTGCGCCAGTCCGTCCGGACTGGGTTGCGCCGCGTACTCGATGCGCATGCCCCACTGCGAGCCGTCGCCCAGCAGCGTCTTGAACAGGGCCTGCTCGTGCGGCGTATTGATCACCAGCACTTCGCGGATCCCCGCCAGCATCAGCACGCTGAGGGGGTAATAGATCATCGGTTTGTCGTAGACCGGCAGCAGCTGTTTGCTCACCGCCTGGGTGATCGGATACAGCCGCGTGCCGGAACCGCCGGCGAGGATGATGCCCTTGCGCGCAGTCATGCCGCGTCTCCGATATGCGCGGTCATACCGCGCTTCCAATACGTTCAAGACGATAGCTGCCGTCGAGCACGCGGTTCACCCATGGCTGGTGATCGAGATACCAGTCGACGGTGCGGGCGATGCTCTGCTCGAAGGTCATCGACGGCGCCCAGCCGAGTTCGCCGTGCAGTTTGGAAGCGTCGATGGCGTAGCGGCGATCGTGACCGGGACGATCCTTGACGTAGGCGATCAGCGATTCGCGCGCGCGGCCGTCGGCGAGCGGGCGGCGCTGGTCGAGCAGCGCGCAGATCGTCTTCACGACCACGATGTTCTCGCGTTCGGCTTCGCCGCCGACGTTGTAGGTTTCGCCGGTGCGCCCGCGTTCGAGCACCGCACGGATCGCGCTGCAGTGATCGCCCACGTACAACCAATCGCGCACGTTGCGGCCGTCGCCGTAGACCGGCAGGGGCTCGCCGGCCAGCGCCTTGGCGATGATCAGCGGAATAAGCTTTTCTGGAAACTGGTACGGGCCGTAATTATTCGAGCAGTTGGTGGTGAGCACCGGCAGGCCGTAGGTGTGGTGGAAGGCGCGGACCAAGTGGTCCGATGCGGCCTTCGACGCGGAATACGGCGAGTTCGGCGCGTAAGGCGTGGCCTCGGTGAATCTGCCAGTGTCGCCGAGCGAACCGTAGACCTCATCGGTGGACACATGCAGGAAACGGAAGGCGTCGCGGCTCGCGCCTTCGAGGCCCTTCCAATAATCGCGCACGCATTCCAGCAGGCCGAGCGTGCCGACGACGTTGGTCTGCACGAAGGCGGCAGGACCGTCGATGGAGCGATCGACGTGGCTTTCGGCCGCGAAATTCACCACCGCATCCGGCCGGTGCTCGGCCAGCAGCGACGCGACCAGCGTGCGGTCGCCGATGTCGCCCTTCACGAAGGCATGGGCGGGATCGCCTTCAAGCGAAGCCAGCGTGTCGAGATTGCCGGCGTAGGTCAGCGCATCCAGATTGATGATCCGGACACCGTCGGCGACGGCGTCCAGCACGAAGTTACCCCCGATGAAACCGGCACCGCCGGTCACAAGCCATGTCGGCACTCGAACTGCTCCTGATCAGCGGAATCGCCGGAGGATTGTATCTTCATCCCAGCGCCCCGGCGGCGCGGATGCGATCTCGGGCAAGGGATGCGCCAGAGCTGAACAGGCGATCAGACCCCGCTCATTTCCCACACGCAGCGCCCGGCCTTCTTGCGGATGGCGTCGAGTCGCGCGGCGTGGGCCGCCAGCTCATCCACGGTCGCGCGCACCCGCGGACGCAGCGAAGCGTCCACCGGTGCGGCAGCGAAGGCCGCTGCGGCAACCTCGGCCGCATGCTCGCTGCCGGCGACGTTGTCGAATCCGATCTCGCTCTGTCCCGAGGTCAGCGCCAGATAGACTTCCGCCAGCAGCTGCGAGTCGAGCAGGGCGCCGTGCAACTGGCGGTGGGCGTTGTTCACGTCGAGCCGTTTGCACAGCGCATCCAGGGAATTGCGCTGGCCTGGATAGCGCTTGCGGGCCATGTCCAACGAGTCTTCGATGCCGCTGACCCGATCGCGGAGGCGACCGTACTGCGGGCCGAGCATCGACAGTTCGTTGTCGAGGAACCCGACGTCGAAGGCCGCGTTGTGGATGATCAACTCGGCGCCGTCGATGAATTCGAGGAAAGCATCGGCGATTTCGGCGAAACGCGGCTTGTCGGCGAGGAACTCGAGGGTCAGCCCGGTCACTTCCTGGGCGCCGGGCTCGAACTCGCGGTCGGGGTGGATGTACTGCTGATAGGTGCGGCCGGTCGGCCGGCGTTCCATCAGTTCGACGCAGCCGATTTCGACCACGCGATTGCCTTTCTTCCACTCCAGACCGGTGGTTTCGGTATCGAGGACGACCTGTCTCATGCGCGGGCGGTGTCCTGCTGTTTGTAGATGATCGCCTGATCGCGTGCCAGGCCGTCGACGCGCTCGTTGTCCGGATCGCCGGAATGGCCCTTCACCCAGCGCCAATCGATGCGATGGCGCTGGGCTGCGGCATGCAGGCGTTCCCAGAGGTCGCGGTTCTTCACCGGATCGCCGCCGGCGGTCTTCCACTTCCGCCGCACCCAGTTCGGCATCCACTCGGTAATGCCCTGGCGCACGTACTGCGAGTCCGTGAAGAGCGTGACCACGCAGGCTTCGGTCAAGGTTTCCAGACCCATGATCGCCGCCATCAACTCCATCCGGTTGTTGGTGGTCAGCGTCTCGCCGCCGGCGATCTCGCGTTCGCGCGCTTTATAGCGCAACAGCGCGGCCCAGCCGCCGGGGCCGGGGTTGCCGAGGCAGGCGCCGTCGGTATGGATCTCGATGTGCTTGGTACCCGCCGGCTCGATGTCGGCGGATGCGGTTTCTTCGTGCTTCAAATCGGAGTGCTCAAGTCGTGGGGCTCAAGTGGAAGGTTTCGAATCGCGATGTTTCGGGCGGCGGAGACGCCGTCCGACAGCGCCAGCGGTTTGCGCTGGCGCATCGGGGTCATCGGGAAGGCGCGCTTTTGGGCGCGCAGCACATAAGCCGCTCTCAGCCCCGGGCCGGATTGCAGGCTGGGCGAAGCGGCGTGCGACCACTGCGGCCCGACCCCCTGCGCGACCGGTTCGGGCGCAAGGCCGGCGTCGACCAGCAGACGGCGCCACGTCGACGCATCGTGCGCGACCAAGCCGCTGCGGCGCCAGCGCAGGCGATATGGCGACAGCGGATTGATGCCCAGCAGCGACAATCGCCCGCCCGGCACCAGCAGCCGAGCGCATTCTTCGATCAAGGCGGCGGCGTCGATCCGCGCATCGCCGACATGCTGCAGTACCACCGCGCCCAGTGACTCGCTGGCCATCGGCAGCGGCAACCGGCAACGGATCGGGCCCTGCCAGCCGTCGCCCATGGGGCTGAGACGCAGGCCACGGCCGGCAGGCGGTTCGGCGCCAGCGGTCGGCGCAAGCCATAGCCAAGGCAGCCCCACGACCGGATGCGCCGCCAGCGCATCGGCGACGATGGTGTGTTCACTGTCGAGGACCGCCTGCCCGGCCGGGCGCAGGAACCACTGCATCGCGAACTCGGACTGTGCGGGAGAGGACAAAGCGGGCATCGTGTCATTGTAAGCCGCCGTCCCGCCTCCCTGCCCCACTCGATCCCCATGCGCCTGCACCCTCTCCGCGCTTTCGACGACAACTACATCTGGACCCTGACCGGAGAAGACGGCCGCGCGCTGGTGGTCGACCCCGGCGATGCCGGCCCCGTGCTGGCGGCGGCTGCAGAAGGCCTGCAGCCGATCGCGGTACTGGTGACCCACCACCATCCCGATCACATCGGCGGCCTCGCCGCTCTGAGGGAACGCTGGCCGGAGATCGATATCCACGCGCCGCACGATCCGCGCATCGACATCGCGACCCATCGCGTGGGCCAGGGCGACAGCGTGGCCCACGCGGATTGGCGCTTCGACATCATCGAAGTGCCCGGCCACACCCGCAGCCACATCGCCTTCCACAGCCCGCGTAACCACAGGGCCACGGGGCCCGGCCTGCTGTTCTGTGGGGACACCCTCTTCAGCCTCGGCTGCGGCCGGCTGTTCGAGGGTACGCCGGCGCAGATGCTGGCATCGCTGGATGCGCTGGCCGAGCTGCCCGGAGACACCCTGGTTTGCTGTACCCACGAATACACGCAGAGCAATGCAGCGTTCGCGATGACCGTCGATCCCCACAATCCGGCGCTGCGCGCGCGGGCGGATGCGGTGCGCACATTGCGCGAGGCATTGCAGCCGACATTGCCCAGCACCATCGCGCTTGAAGCCGCGACCAATCCCTTCCTGCGCTGCGACACGCCGGCCGTGCGCGCAGCCATCGCCGCCCGGCTCGGCCATACGCCCGCGGATCGCCTTCAGACTTTTACCGAATTGCGCCGCTGGAAGGACGTCTTCCAGGCCTGAAGACCGGTCTGCACGGCGCGCGCCGCGACCATACGGCAGCCCAT